>JBPYEE010000572.1:0-8280 GCA_051985095.1 Vicinamibacterales bacterium
CGCGCCACCATCAATTCCTGAAGCGGCACGAAGCCGGCATAGGCCAGCACGAACCCCATCCCTGTCGCCGCGGGTGCCGCAATCGTGCGGCCAATGAAGAGGACCCCGATGAGCACGCCGATGGCGATGCTGGCCGCAAGCAGGCCCGGCGCCCAGAGCAGGAACTTTTTCAGGAGGAGCGGCACTCCGACGTGTGCGACGTACACGGCCATCATGGGCAGGAGCGCCAGGTAGTAGGCGGCGGCCAGCGTCACCAGGACGAGGACCTTCGCCACGAACCACCCGCGCCGGTCAATCGGCGTCGTAAACAGGCTCTCGACGAACCGGTTGGCGCGCGGGCTGGCAATCGCACCGGCCGCCAGCGGGATGAATGTCAGCGGGACCAGGAAATACGCAATGACGCCGTATCCGTCGAGCCACGTGTCCTGCGTCCCGATTGTGGCGCCCGCACCGATGGCGAGCAAGACGACCGCCGCTCCCAGCCAGGCGAAGCGGCCGCGCAGGGCGGCCTTGAGTTCTTCGAGGTATAGGGTCCGGAGCATGTGCGTGCTGCGGTGCCGGGTCGGCGATCTCCCTTTACCGGATGCCCATCAGTGTGTGATGACGATGAACCACGACGCGACGATCGGACCCTGCGGTCCGCGCCCGCGGCCTCCTGCGGCGGCCGGTGGCGGCGTCGCGCCCGGGGGCGGCGGCGGAACGGGGCCGCGCTCGGGTTGGAAGAGATAGACGTTGTGCGTCTTGGGATCGACCGTAATCGTTTTGGCTCCGGCAAAGGTATCGACCGTCGCCACGACTGAATACTTATCCGGCGAATCCTGGTGCACGACCGTCACGTTGCCCTCGCCGCCGTTTGGAATGAAGATGAGCTTTCTCCCGGGATCCCAACCGAGCGCGTCCACGCGCGTGCCGTTCGGGATCGTGGCGACGACCTTGCCGGTCGCCGCGTCGAGGACCACCGACGTGCGGCTGCACCCCGAGAAAATGCGGTTCGATGCTTTGTCGTACGCGATGCCGGTTGGTCCTTCGCACGGCGCGAGCGGCCACGACGCGGTGGCCTTCCACGTCTTGACGTCGATCACCTGGATTGTGTGCTTGCTTTCGTTGTTGACGAAGATATGGCCTTTGCCGTCGGCGGCGGCACCCTCCGGGGCCGTGTCTTCGAGCTCGACGGTGGCAACGATGTCACCGCTTTTGGGATCGAGCGCAGTCAGCGTGCCTATCGGACGGCTGTGATTCGTCAGGATGATCCTGTCATCCGATTCGTCGTACATGATGCCGTCGAGCCCGGGACCGACTGTGATCTTCTTGATGACCGCAAGGCTCTTCAGATCGAACATCGTCACGGTCTGATCGCCGCCATTCGTCGTGAAGCCGTGACCCGCCTTCGTCGCGATGCCGGCGCCGTGCACGCCCGGCGTATCCGGAATGTCGCCGAGCACCTTGCCCGTCGCCCCGTCGACGACCATCATGTGCGTCGCACGCGACACGAAGACACGCCCCGTGGCCGCCTCGACGGCGACGTAGTCGGTGCCGCCGTCACCCTTGATATCGAACTTCTGCACCTTGAAGGTCTGTGCGTGGCCGACGATGGGTGCCGTCAGGCTGATCGCGCAGATCATCGCGACGATCGTGAGCAGGTACTTGGTCATGGCAAGCCTCCGATCATTCCACCGGGTGTCGACCCCGACTCCACAGACGTGAATGTCAACCGATATCCTACACGTTGGGCGTGGTCAGGTCGGTTCATCGTCTATTCATCGTCTATTCATGAAGACTTTCGTACGATCGCGCATGATGGCACCGTGCTGGCGGTTGAGCCGATTCGTGAGGCGCCTGCGCCTGGCGATCCTCACGCTCGCCGCACTCATCGGTGTGTCGGCGACCAGCGTCGCGCAGTCGGCGGCCACCGCGCCGATCACCGGCGTCGTCGTTGATCCAACGGGTAGCGTTTTACCGAACGCCGCCGTCGAGCTGACGACCCCGTCGGGCGCGGTGATCCAGTCCAGGGCGGCGAACGCGACCGGCACGTTTGCGTTCGACGCCGTGCCGGCGGGCCGGTACGCCGTCCACGTCTCGCTCGACCAGTTTCAGCCAGCCGTCGTGGCGGTCACCGTCGGTGCCCGCGCGACCAGGCCGCTCAAAATCGCCCTCGCCCTGGCCGGCGTGCATCAGGAGATTACCGTGGTTGGCGGCGCCGCTCAGGTCGCGACATCCGCTGCCGCCAACGCCGATGCCATCAGCGTGACCCAGAGCACGCTCGAAACCCTGCCGATCTTCGATGACGATGCGGTCGCCACGATCTCGCGATTCCTCGATGTGGGATCGGTGGGGACGAGCGGGCCGACGATTCTGGTCAACGGCATGGAGGTCAACTCGCTCAACGTCAGCACCTCGGCCATTCAGCAGATCAAGATCAATCAGGATCCGTACTCGGCGGCGTTCTCTCGACCGGGCCGCGGACGCATCGACATCCTCACCAAACCAGGATCCGCGGACTATCACGGTGATGCAAATCTGATCTTTCGCGATGCGACCCTGAACGCGCGCAACGCCTTTGCGACGACGCGTCCGCCGGAACAGCGCCGGATTGGCGACGGGTTTGTCGGCGGCCCTGTCGGGGATGGCACACGCACATCCTTTATGGCGTCGATCAAAGACGACAGCGAAGATCGCCAGGCCTTCGTGTTCGCCGCCGGGCCCGACGGCACGATTCGCGACAACGTGGCACAACCGTTCCGCCATCTGCTGGTGACGGTCGGTGTGACCCATCAGGCCGGCGATTCCACGATTTCGATTCGACCGTCGTACGAGCAACAGACCGATGCCTATCGAGGCGTCGGGGGGACGACGCTGGCCTCCGCCGGGACGACGTACTATCATCGCGAAACCGACCTGACCTACAACCAGCAGACGGTTGTGCGGCCGACCCTGCTCAATCAGTTTCAGATCCTCGTCGGTCAGGAGCTCGAGCCCACCACGAGTGTGTCGCCGGCGCCGGGCCTGGTTGTCAACGGCGCATTTACCGGCGGCGGCGCGCAGGTCGACTTGCGGCGCACGGAGCTCCACTTCCAGCTGTCGGAGAATGTTGCGCTCACGCACGGGTCGCATCTGTTGCAGCTGGGGTTTCAAGTGCCCGACTGGAGCCGGCGCGGCTTTTACGATCAGAGCGGGTTCGGCGGCACGTACTATTTTGGGAGCCTCACCGCGTACGCAACGGGCACGCCGTACGCGTTCGTGCAGCAGCGGGGCAACGGCACCGTCGTCTGGCTCGAAAAGGTGCTGGGGGTCTACGCGAACGATGATTGGCAGATCCGGCCGGATACGACGCTGTCATTCGGGCTGCGCTACGACTGGTCGAATTACTTTGCGGATCATGACAATCTCGCGCCGCGGTTCTCGATGGCGGTCAAGCCCGCCGGGGCGTCGTCGACGGTCTTGCGCGGCGGCGCAGGCCTGTTCTACGACAAGGTAGGACCGTTCCCCGTCATCGATGTCCTCGACTTCCGGCCGGGCGGCCTCGACCGGATCGTGCTGTCGAACCCGTCGTATCCCAATCCGTTTCTGGCGGGATCGGTCGCGGCGGCGCCGCCGAGCACCGCGCAGTTCGCGCCCGGCATCCAGATCCCGTGGACGCTCCAGTACAGCGGCGGACTCGAACAACAGCTGACGAAAACCACCACTCTGTCGATCATGTACTACGGGTCGCATGGCACGCTGCTGCGCTCGCGTGACCTCAACGCGCCGCTGCCGCCCCTCTATGCGGCGCGACCCAACCCGGACCTGGGTGTCGTGCGGCAGATCGATTCGTCCGCCCGGCAGGTCAGTGATTCGCTGCAGGTCACGCTTCGGGGGCGCATCAGTCGGTTCAACGGCCAGCTGCAGTACGCGCTCAGCCGCACGATGAACGAGTCGGGCGGCCTCAACTGGTACCCGGCCAACGACTATGACCTGTCGGGAGAATGGGCGCGTGCCGACTTCGATCGACGGCATCGGCTCATCATGTTGGGCAGTGTGTCGCCGGGTCGGCGCTTCACGCTCGGGGCCGTCTTCACGCTGCAGAGCGGTCTTCCGTACTCCGAAACACTCGGCACCGACCCGTTCAACAACGGGCGCGGCAACGCACGACCGCCCGGGGTGCCGCGCAACAGCCTCGAGAGTGCCGGGTCCGGCGTTCTCGACGTCCGCGTGTCCCGCGACGTGGTCGTGACGCGAGGACCGTCACCGGTGACGGTGACGGTCGGACTCGACGCCTTCAATCTGTTGAATCAGGTGAACTACGCGACCTATGTCGGCACCCTCACCTCATCGTTGTTCGGGCAACCGGTCACGGCGCTCCCCCCGCGGCAGTTACAGCTCTCCGCGCGGGTGAAGTTCTAATCCCCCTACCTCGAAACCATCTTCAGGGCGTCGGCCGAGATCATCATCTTGCCGTTGCCGTGGTCCATGACGTCGCCAGTGATCTCCACGGTGTGCGAGATATGCGGAATCAGCTTGGCGTTCTTGTCGGCGGCGAGCCCGCCGGCGATCTCGTACACTTTCCCGTCCGTCGTCAGCAACGCGAGTGGCTGCCCCTGCTTGGCGCACGCGACGGCACAATCCTTCGTGTCGCCGTGGGGCATCTTGTGATCCTTGCCGGTATTCGACTTGTCCATCTTGTAGCAGGACTCGTCCACGATCTGACCCGTGATGGTCTCGGTCTTCGCAAATGCAGGTGCCGTGAGCGCGAAGAGAAAGGCGGTCGCTGCCAGTCCGACGAACAGTTTACGCATGATGAACTCCTTTTCCAGCCGTATACTGCCACAAATGCGTCTCACTGTTCTCCTTTCCTGTCTGGCTTGTGCCGCCGGAACCACGGCTCAGGTGGCCTCGCCGACCGTCGATCAGATCCTGTCGCTGAAGCGCGCGGGCCCGCCGCAGATTTCGCCCGATGCGCGCTTCGTCGCCTACACGATCCAGCGGACGAACTGGGACGAGAACGCGTACGAAACGGACATCTGGCTGGCCGACACGCGGACCGGCGTCTCGCGACAGCTCACCGCCGGGAAGAAATCGAGCACGGCGCCGGCCTGGTCGCCCGACGCAACGCGGCTCGCGTTCATCTCCGACCGGAGCGACAAACGGCAGATCTACGTGATCGATCCGCAAGGCGGCGAGGCGGAGGCGCTCACCTCGGTCGAGGACGGGATCTCGAGCTTCGCGTGGGCGCCCGACGGGCGGACGATCGCGTACACCGCGACCGAGCCGAAGTCGGCCGCGGCCAAGGAGCGCGACACGAAGTACGGCGAGTTCCAGGTCGTCGATGCCGATCCGCGGATGACGCAGCTGTTCCTGCTGACCGTCGCGACCCGCGCCACCCGCCAGCTGACGCGCGGCCCGTTCACCGTCGGCCGCTACGCGTGGGCGCCCGACGGGACGCGCATCGCCTTCGATCATCAGATCAACAGCAGTCCCGGAAGCTCCGGCACCGCCGACATCTCGGTGGTCACCGTTGCCGACGGCGCAACCCGCGATCTGGTCACGCAGGCCGGTCCTGACACGCATCCGGTCTGGTCCCCTGATGGATCGCAGATCGCGTTCGAGACGTCGATGGCGAATCCCGCGTACTACTACGCGAATCACCCGATCGCGGTCGTCGCGGCCGGCGGCGGCACGCCGACGGTGCTGACCGGCGCCTTCGACGAGGATCCGTCCATCGTCGCGTGGAAGCCGAACGGGCTCTTCTTCACCTCCGGCGAACGCACCTATGCGTACCTCTATCGTCTCGACGTCGAGACCCGTGCGATCGCCAAGGTCCATCCCGTCGACCGTACCGTGACGAGCGCTTGTACGCTGTCGAACGACGGCGGGACGAGTGCGTGTCTTCGGGCTGACGCGTCCTCGATGGCAGAAGTCTTCGTCGGCGATCGCCGGGTGACGAATCTCAACGCGCAGACCGCCGCCTGGCCGGGCGGCACCCTCGAGGTGGTCAGCTGGAAGAGCCAGGACGGGACGGCCATCGAAGGCGTGCTGCACAAGCCAGCCGATTTCAATCCGGCCGCGAAATATCCGCTCCTCGTGGTGGTTCACGGCGGCCCGACCGGCGTCTCGCGGGCGATCCCCTTCACGTCGACCATCTATCCGATCGACGTCTGGGTGCCGCGTGGCGTGCTCGTGCTCGAGCCGAACTACCGCGGCAGCGCCGACTACGGCGAGAAGTTCCGATCGCTCAATGTCAGGAATCTCGGCATCGGCGATGCGTGGGATGTGCTGTCGGGCGTCGACGCGCTGGTCGCCAGGGGCCTGGTCGACGCGAATCGCGTGGGCGTGATGGGGTGGAGCCAGGGCGGCTACATCGCTGCGTTCCTCGCGACGCATGACGCGGCGCGCTTCAGGGCGATCTCCGTCGGTGCCGGCATCTCCGATTGGATGACGTACTACGTCAACACCGACATCCATCCCTTCACGCGGCAGTATCTGAAAGCGACGCCGTGGGACGACCCCGACATCTACGCAAAGACGTCGCCAATGACGTACATCAAACGGGCCGGCACGCCCACCCTGATCCAGCACGGCGCGACCGATCAGCGCGTGCCGCTGCCGAATGCCTATGAGCTCTATCAGGGACTGCAGGACAACCACGTGCCCTCGAAGCTGATCGTCTACAAAGGATTCGAGGGGATCGGCCACGGCCCATCCAGGCCGAAGAGCCATCGCGCAACGATGGAGCACAACCTCGAGTGGTTCGATCGGTACCTGTTCCAGGCCGGCTCAAAAACGAGTCAATAGGCGTTACCCGCGTCGTCGTGCCGTGGCCGTCCGGCATCAGGCGCCGGTGAGCGTTTCGAGTACCAGCTTGCTTACGCGCTCCCGGTACTGCTCGGCGCTCCACGACCGCTCGAGGACGAGGTCCTCCCACATCCGGAGAGACGTCAGCGTCCAGAGCAGGTCGGCCGCGACCCGGGGATCGAGCCCGGTGCGCAACAGCCCCTCCTGCGCCAGACGCGCGGCCATGGCCGCGCAGCCCTGCCAGCGATGCTCGAGGCGATCCCGCCAGGACTGTTCCGCGGCTTCGTCCCGGCGCCGCACGGCGTCGAACGCGCGCGCGACGGGCCAGATTGCCGGATTCAGCCTCGCCTGAACGGCAACCAGTTCGAGCAGCGCGGCTCTGCCGCCCGGGGCGTCGACGATCCCCTGGATCGCCTCGGCCAGCCCACGGCGTTCGTCCGCGTGCCGCACCAGCGCGGTGAAGAGCGCGGCGCGATCGGCGAAATGGAGGTAGAGCGCCTGGCGCGAGACGCGCGCGGCGCGCGCGACGTCCGCCATTTTCACGTCGACCCCCCCGCGCCGGGTAATCAGCGTCAGCGTGGCGTCCAGGATGCGGCGGCGGGTCGCGGGGTCGCCGCCACGGGAACTTGACAGCGTGTCAACTCGTCTCCTACCATGTCGCTCGGCACTTGACATCGTGTCAAGCATAACACGCCCGAGGAGCCGGCTCATGAACCGACCGCCCGTCTCGCCCCCGCACGCCCCGGGCACGCCCGCCCCCTGCGCCACGCGGGCTACCGCAATCCTCCGACGCGTGGACCTCTGGGTGGACGGCCGGACCGCCCTCACCGGCGTGCGGCTGGTGCACGCCTTCGCGGCCGATGCGGATTTCATCCACAGCCGTCGCCGGTGCGCCGGGCCGGCCGATCGCTCGCTGCCGGAATCGGAGGCGTGACGTGGGACGCATCCGAACGAACCATGCGATGCCGCTGGTCGCCGTCTCGGTGGTGGCGGCTGCGGTGGCCGGCGGCATCAGCCTGACGGTGGGATGGAGGCCGCTCGTCGGCGCTCGTTCGCGGCCATTGAGCGGGCGGGCGTTCGAACGGACCCCTGAACGGCTGGCTCGCGGGCGATATCTCGTCGAAGGCGTCAGCGGCTGTCTCGACTGCCATTCGCCTCACGACTGGACGCGGCACGACGCGCCGATCCCGCACGGCCTGGAGGGGGCGGGCCAGGACTTCAGCATCGAACGAGGTCTGCCGGGTCACGTGGTCGCGCCCAATCTCACCTCCGACACGGAAACCGGCGCCGGAGGATGGAGCGACGATGCGCTGGCGCGGGCGATTCGGGAAGGCATCGGGCACGACGGACGGGCGCTCTTTCCCCTGATGCCGTTTCAGGAATACCGTTCCCTTTCCGACGAGGACCTGGCGTCGATTGTGGTCTACCTGCGGGGGCTGCCGCCCGCGCATCGTCGGCTGCCGCCGACCGCACTCGACGTGCCGATCAAGTTTCTGATTCGGCAGTTTCCGC
>JBPYEE010000573.1:0-9631 GCA_051985095.1 Vicinamibacterales bacterium
CATCAACGCGGTTACCACACGCGGGTCGGCGCTCCCCGAACTGGTGAACACCGGCGTCGCCGCGCACGATCGACTGACCTATTACCTCACGCTGCTGCAGACCGCGAGCGCGTTCGCGCGGATGCCCAATCAGCCTCCGCTGTCGCTCCGCATCGAGCGCGAAGCCGCCGGCGTCACCGAGGCCGTGCTCGACGATGTCGTGGCCGCCAGCCGCATGATGTCGAACGACATCGTGCGGATCCCGCGATCGGCGTCGATCTGCAGTGCGATCTTTGCATCGATCAAGCAGATGCTCGGACCGCTCGCGTCGACGGCGGCGTGGCGGCCGGATCTGCGCGAACGCGCGGAGCTCTACCAACGCAGACTGGACAAGCTCGTCGAGCAGGCGCCCCCGTGCGCCGACGATCAGCTGCCATACGCCGCGGTGGGCGCGATGAGCCGGCAATCCGAGAACGGACATGACAGCGTCCAGCGGCTGGCGACCGATCTGCGGTGGGAGCTGAACCGGTTGCAGGCCAGCCTGTCGCTCGAAACGGTGGACGGCGCAAAGGCCTACGGGCTCACGGAAGCGGATCGCGGTCTGGTGCGCGCCTTCATGAAGGGTGTCCACGAGACGTGGTCCCTGAAGCTCGATCACAGCGGTATCGACACGACGGCGACGCGTGAAGGGGACCGTCTGTCGATTCAAAATGATCTCAATGCCTCCGAGGCGCACCTCGTCGTGCACATCAACGGGCGGGCGGCGACCGTCGTCCTGACCGATCGACACCGGCCGCGCGGCCGCTTTTTTCAGCAGCTGCTGGAGCAGTTCGAGATGAGCTGGGACGCGGTACCGGTCGCCGGCAGCGCGGACCACGAAATGAGCGTCGGCCGCTACACGGCGAAGAGCGAGGAGGCCCTCGAGGAATTTCTCAGTCGCGTCGGATCGAGGATGGTCTTCCTCATCGACTGGAACCGCGCGCGCAAGCGTCTGTCGCGCCTCGTCAAGAGTTCGGACGCGGTGGCGCTGCTCAAATGGGCCGCCGACAACAACATCGGGCACCGCGCCTTCCTCATCGCGGGCGACATCAAGTTGATCTACACGGCACTCGAGCGTGCCCGGCCCGGCGAGATGCGGTATGCCGGCCAGCTGGATGACCTGCTCGGGCGTGACGCGGCGAATCTGTTTCTCATGTCGGTCCTGCGCATTGCCGCGTCGGCGGTCGTTCGCGGCAGTTCGCCGCGCCTCATCGACGACGAGGTCGAAGCCGCGCTGCAGATGTACCTGCAGCGGTCCGACCGCACCATGCTGGGCGCGGCGTCGGAGCACGCGGCGGTCATCGAGGCGGCGGTCGACTGGATCGCCGCCGCTGTATCGCGGTTGAAAGAGCATGAGCCTCATCGCAACGGGCCGGCGAACATGGCAACGATTCGCACGTGGCGCTCGCGCGCGAACGACATCGCACGTCGGACCGTCAGAACGCTCGACCACGCCGAGGACCTGGCCCACTTCCGACGGCTCATCTCGAATGGCGAAGAAGCCGTCAAGGTGCTCGAACAGGCGGCCTCCACGCTCACCCTCGTCCCCGCCGAGACCGATGGCGCCGTCGTGTCGCTCCTCGGGTCGCTCTGTGGTCTCATCCGCGGCGGCGTCCGCGAATACATTCATTGCCTCGAAGAGGCCCGGGGCCTCACGCGCGAGTCGGCTCGTTCCGACCTGGATCTGTTTCTGGTGACCGTGGACCGCGTCGTCGCGCTCGAGGACGACTGCGACGCCGCGCAGCACGCGGTTCTCGATCGGCTGGTGCGCGAGTCCAGTGACTTTCGGGAGTTGCACCTGCTGTCCGGTGTGGCCGTACAGCTGGATACGGCGTTCGATTCGCTCGTTCACTCCACGCAGATCGTGCGCGACCACGTGCTGGGGATCGCGCCCCGCGTGTAGTCAATAAAAATTACAGAGGCGGCCTGTCGTGATCGCGCAACTGAGGTTCGTGACGAAACGCTCAAAACGGCACGAAACGGCCGCCAATTCCGGGAACGGTCTTTGCCCCTCGCCTATCCGGGAAGGGGCTGGTCATGAACGTGATGGTGGCGATGCTCGGTGCAGCTATTCTCCTGACCGCAAAGTCGGCGGGCGCGGATCGGGAGGTCGTCAGCATCCGGTTATGGCCGGCCACTTCCTTTGAGCCCTCCACCGTGCGCGTCGAGGTGCGGGTCCTGCCGGACGCCGACAACCGGGTGCTGAGGGTCAGTGCCGATTCGGGTGGCTTCTACTGGAGCAGCGAACGGCAACTCGAAGGCGCCAGCGCGCCGAAGCTTTCCGTGTTCGAGTGCCGCGACATTCCTGCCGGCGACTACGACGTGCGCGCCCAGGTCATTGCGAGCAACGGTCACCTTCGCTCCGCCGCGCGAAGAGAAATGACCGTCCTGCCGCGATGACCTCCGCGCCCGCCGACGCGGAGTGACCGCTGCGCGCTCTTTCCTTCAGCGCACCACATCCTCGCCACGATCCGATGGACCACGCGCTGGATCATCCGGTCCCGCTGTTCGCCGCTTGGACGTCTCGCGGCCGCGGTCAACCACCTCGGCGACGGGTCCCGCGACGACCGGCCGGGAACCAGGCGCCGGCCGAAGCCGATGCGATGGGGACCGAACTGCTGCGCGCCGCATTCCTCACGCCCGCGGTTGCGCCGAAGGCGACACGCCAGATGCGCAATGACCCGGTCCAGCGTGCCGAGCGCGGCCAAGAGGGCCGTGAGCGGAAGCTGGCACAGCCTGCCGCGCGGACCCTCCAGCTGCAACGGAGATGGGGTCGGTCGCGCCGGCCGCGGCCATCCAACCGATGAACGACGTGCTGAACGCGAAAGGCTTTTCCCAGGCCGCCTGGTGGAGCCGCATTTCGGCGGGCGCCTGGACGCTCATGGCCGCGATGGCCGCGTCCGGCTGCGTTTTGACAGGCCTCGGCGCGCCCGACGCGTCGTCGGCGGCGGTTTCGATCGCCGCCATCGGCACCCCCCGCCTCGCATCGGTTCGCGTGGTTCCCCAGGATCTCATCGCGCTGGCGCAGACCCGGCGCCCGGATAAATCCATCGTCGAGAAGAGCACGTGGTACGGGTCGTCTGTCCTCTGACGGTGGTGGTGGTCATGGCGGCTGCGTGCGACCTGCCCGTGGGCAACAGCATCTCCCCGAGCAATCTTCCGGTCCTCGACACCTTCTCAGGGTCGTTGACTCAGAACGGGTCGGTGACGTTCGCGTTCGACCTGGCACAAACCGGCCCGGTCGCGGTGACCCTCACCACCGTGGCACCGATGTCTGTCGCCGTCGGACTGGGCATCGGCACACCGCGCACGACCGGGACGACCGCCGTCTGCACGCCAACCAAGTCGGTATCGACCGTCGTTCCCGGGCCGTCCGCGCAACTCACCGTCAACGAAAGCGCGGGCTCGTTTTGCATCGTGGTGTCTGACGTAGGCAACCTGACCGGACCGTCAACGGTCACGTTGACGGTCGGCCATTTGTAGAGACCTTCGATCTACCGCGCGACGACCGGTGTCCACGAGCGATCGGGGTTGAAGCGGGTCATCGCGGTGAACGCCTCGAGCGTCTTCGGGCCCAGGTCTTTCTCATAGACGACGCCGTCCTGGCTCACGATGAACGTCTTGACCCCCGTGACCCTGTATCGGGCGGGCGCGGCGACGAGCGCAAACCCGCCGATCATCGCACCCTGCACGACGAAGTCGAGTTGTCCCAGAGGCGCCGCAGGGCCTTGCCCTTTCAGGATCCTGAACACGTAGCCGTGATAGGGCTGTGGTTGGGTCGTGTACCCTTGCTGGATCGCGTGGGCAATCGTTTCACCCACCGGCCCGCCCCAGGTGCCGTCCGCATTCTGCCAGGCGAGGCCATCCTGAGTGCCAGGCGTGCTGATGATGCGTTGCGCGAACTGGTTGACATCATACCCTTCGCGTTTCCGCATCGCGTATTCGTACTGTGCGTCGACGTACCCGCGGCAGATCGCGATCGCATCGAGCTCGTTCTCGCCGATCCGCCGGTAGAGGAGTTCTCTGCGGCCCGCCGCGACGTCGAACGACCATCCGTTGGGTCGCTTCACGATTGGAATCGGAAACGGCCAGTCTTCGTTGCCCACGACCAGCACCGCACGATTCCTGGTCTTCCGATCGAGGACCACACGCGCCTTCTCGCGGGCCTGCGCGACGAATGCCTGCGCGCGCTCCCGGTCGTTCGCCGATTCGCCGGAGAGGACGATGTTGGCACCGGCCGGACCGAATAGCTGCTCGAGGGCCGCGACATCAAATCGATCGGCGGCAGCGATCAACGCGTCAGCAGCCTGTTTCGGGCTGCTGAAGGTCTTGGGGGGCATCGCCCACAGGACGGTCGCGCTGAGACACATCGCCGAAATCATGGAGAATCGCGCCAGCTGATCCCGGATTGAAGGGGCTGTCATAACGCTGCTTCCTCGGCGGGGCACTTGGGTTTCACTCACCGACGTCGTCCACCACCGCCGCCGCGACTGAATCCGCCGCCGCCGCTGCGACTGAAGCCGCCACCACCTCCACCACGAGGCTGAAGGCTCGACGACCCGCGCTGGCTGCTGAAGCGAGCACTGTCGCCATTGAATCGCTGGCTTCCTCCGCCGAACGCCGACGAATTTCCGCCGCCCGGACGCGACACGTTGCTCTGGCCGATGCGATCCGCGCCCGTACTCGGACGGTTGAACGTGCCGGTCGTGCCGGTCAGGCCTGTCGTACCCGCTCGATTGCCCGCGCCGAGGGTTCCGCCTGTGCCCGCGGTCCCGGTTCGGTTCGCGAGGCCGCCGGCCGCATTGCTTTTGAGGTTGCCGCCTTGTGCGCCCAGCTGTTGCCGAGCGCCCGCCTGCCGATTGGCCAGTGAGTCGCCACGCGTCGTGCCGCCGTATCTGTTGGCGGTGGCGCTGTCCCGATACGGCGTACCGCCGCGATGCTGCGCCTGGTGCTGCCACTGGTTGCTGGCGTTGGCGGCGCGGTTATTGAGGTTGGCGTTTCGGTTGTAAACGTTGTTGTTGTTCACCGTGATGTCGTTGTGACCCCACCCGGCCCCCCAGCCCCAACCGCCGCGATACGCCGCGCCAGCGGCGACGCCTACGCCGAAGGAAATCGCCGCCCCTGCGGCGTAATACCCAGGCGACGGGTAATAGATGGGAGGATACGGGTAGACCGGTGGGCCGTACACGACGGTCGGGTTGTACGACGGCACATAGACCACATCCGGATTTGCCTGCTCAATCACAATGACCGGTTTGTTCTCGACCGTTTCTGTTCTGACCACCTGCTGCTCGCCCGACTTCAGTGACCCGGTCTGCGCCGCCTTCGACCGCATGCGCTGCACCGCGTTCATAACATCGGACTGCTGAGCCAGGAACGCGTTGCCGAGGTCGGTCGTCCACTGGATGTCATCGGTCAGACGCTTGACTACGTCGGGGAACGCTGCCATCGCTTGCACCGTCGGGTCCCATGGCTGTCGAGCCACGGCGTCGGCTAGCGCCTGGTCCTTCAGTCCGGGGTTCTTGGTGAGCCACTGCTGCAGCTGCATCAGCTCGAGTGGATATGTCGATGCGGCGAGCATTTGAGCAAGCAGCGGGTCGGGATACAAAGCGATCGGCGCGACGAGCGAATCGAGCTGGTCCGAGGGAATAGGCGCCGCGTCGCTCGACTGCGCGACCGCCTGGGTTGTGGTCATTGCCTGCGTCGTCGTCGATCCACTCGAGCGGACGGACCCAGGCAAATTGTACGGAAGGATGACGACTGCGCAGAGCGCACTCGTCAGATGGCATCTGCATGTCGTAGGAAGAATCCGCGTGAGATTCATCGTCGTTCTCCTGGACGCGCGGACGAGCAACCAGGTGTCAATCCGCGTCCGAAGGGCGAGCCGCCGATGGGGTAATCATCAGTTGGGAAGGCTGCACGATCTCCGCCAGCAAAGCGCGGCAGCCGGATTCCGGAGTTCGCCGCCCGCATGCGCCCTGCACCGCCAGCCGTCAGGCGTTCACCAACTTCGGGCAGCCCAACAAGGAAACGAAAGCGCGCGCTCGTTTTGCATCGTGGTATCCGACGCACGCCACCTGACCGACCCGTCAACGGTCACGTTGACGGTCGGCTACTTGTAGCGACCTTAGATCTACTGCGCGACGATCTCGTTCGGCGAGCGATCGGGGTTGAAACGAGTCATCGCGGTAAAGGCCTCGAGCGTATTCGGGTACTCTTTCTCATACACGCCGCCGTCCGGACTCATCATCAACGTCTTGACTACGGTGACCCTGTATTGGGCGGGGACCATACCCGTCTCGCGGGCCTGCGCGCCGAATCCCTGCGCGCACTCGGTCGCCCGCCCATTCGCCCGGGAGGACGAAATTGGCGCTCGTAGAACCGAACAATGCCGTGAGCGCCTGAACGTCAAATCGATCGGCCGTCTCCTGCGGGTTGTCAAACGCTTTGAGAGGCATCGCCCACAGAACGGTTGCGCCGAGACCCATTGCCGACGTCATGGAGAATCGCGCCAGGTGATCTCGGATTGAAGGGGCTGTCATGACGCTCCGTCCTCCGCGGGGCACGTGGGTTCAATCACCGACGCCGTCCACCACCGCCGCGACTGCGTCCGCCGCCGCCGCGACTGAATCCGCCGCCGCCACGACTGAATCCGCCGCCGCCGCGACTATATCCGCCGCCGCCGCGACTGTAGCCGCCGCCTCCTCCGCTGCGAGGCTGGTAGCCATTGAATTTCTGGCCTCCGCCACTAGGCCGATTGATCGTGCCGGTGGTGCCGGTCCGGCCCGCACGATTGCCCGTACCGAGTGTTCCGGCCGTGCCGGCTCGGTTGGCGTAGCCGCCGGTTCCGACCGCGTTACTCCGGTTGCCGCCCTGCCGGGCGTACCCCTGTCGATTCGCGTACGCCTGTCGATTGGCGGTCCCCTGTCGATTCGCGTACCCCTGTCGATTGGCGTACGCCTGCCGATTGGCCAGCGAACTGCCGCGCGTCGTGCCGGCATATCGGTTGGCGGCTGCGCCGCCACGGTAAGGCGTCCCGCCGCGATACTGCGCCCCCTGGCGCTGCCACACGTTACTGCGGTAGGCGCTGCGGTTGTAGCCGTAGGCGCGCCGGTTGAAGAAATTGTTGTTGTTCACGATGATGTTGTTGCGACCCCACCCGGTGTTCCAGCCCCAGCCACCGCCCCAGGCCGCGCCCACCGCGACGCCGACGCCGAAGGAGATAGCCGCTCCGGCGGCGTAGTAGCCGGCCGGCGGGTAGTAAACCGGGGGATACGGATAAACCGGCGCGCCCCAGACGACGCTCGGATTGTACGAGGGGACGTAAACGACGCTCGGATTCGCCTGCTCGATCACAATCACCGGTTTGCTCTCGACCGTTTCAGTTCGGACCACCTGCTGTGTGCCGGACTTCAGCGCCCCGGACTGTTGCGCCCTCTGGCGCATGTGCTGCACCGCGTTCATCACATCGGCTTGCTGCGTCATGAAGGCGTTGCCGAGGTCAGTCGTCCACTGAATGTCGTCCGCCAGCAGCTTGACGACGTCGGGCAGCGGCGCCATCGCCTGGACGGTTGGGTCCCACGGCTCCTTCGCCACGGCGTCGGCGAGCGCCTGGTCTTTCAGGCCGGGGTTCCTGGCGAGCCACTGCTGGAGTTGCATGATCTCGAGAGGATAGGTGGATGCGGCGAGCACCTGAGCCAGGAGCGGGTCCGGATACAGGGCGATCGGCGCGACCAGCGAATCCAGTTGGTCCGGCGGTATGCGCGCGGCCGCGCTCATCGGCGAAGCGGGTTGAGTCATCGTTTTCGCCTGAGTCGTCGACGCGGCGCGACTGGAGAGACCGTACTCAGGAATACCGTACGGAACGATGACGACTGCGCAGAGCGTAGCCGTCAGATGACGTCTGTATGTTGTCGAAAGGATACATGTGAGATTCATCGTCGTTCTCCTTGATGCGCGGACCGTCGATCCGCGTCCTGAAGGCGAGCCGCCGATGCTGAGTCGTCGGTAATAAAGGGTGCACGATCTCCGCCAGTAAGGCGCGGCAGCCGAGTACCCGGGTTCGCCGCCCGCATGCGCCCCGCACCACCAGCCGTCAGGCGCTCACGAACTACCGGCAACCCAGCAAGGAGCGCAGGAATCGGTCGAGGCGTGTCTCCGCGATCTGTCTCAGCTGCGCGCGGGGACCACTTCCAGGTTGAGATGCCGGCCACTGCGACCCATCAGTCCGCCGAGTGACGACCGCTGGACCATTAACAGCACCTCAGGGTTAAGCCCGACGAGCCAGACGGCGTCGCCGCGATCGCGCCGGCATGTTCGTGCTGGCACCTCTGTGTCTGTTGACGACACGGGCCACGCTCGCCGCCATCGTCATCGCGTATTCGATCGGACTGGTTCGACCGTCTGAATTTCGCCGCCGTACAGAAATTCCTCTGGGCCGAGACGGCGTGCGCCGGTGTGCTGCGAAAGGCCTGAGCTGTTGGGCTGCAGGGTGCTTCCGTCACCCGCTGGTGTGACGCTTCGCGGTCGATCGTCTCGTGAAGCGCACCGCTCGAAAACTTGAAATCGGCCCTATAATCACCGTTCGCGCTCGCGTCGACCGCGGGCGCGGCCCTGTATGCGCATGGAAGGTCCGCTCCGAGTCATCAACCGCCGTCGAGACCGCAACCCGCTGACGACCGATCGAGAGCGACGACCCGACGTGCTGCGGTATCGCGACATTCTCGACACGCAGAGCGACCTGATTTGCCGGTTTCTCCCTGATTCGGTTCTGACGTACGTCAACGAGGCCTGCTGCCGTTTCTGGGGCCGCACCCGCGAGGAGCTGCTCGGCCGAAGCTTCGTCGAGTTGATCCCGACAGGGGCCCGCGAAACCGTTCGGGAGTCCCTGCAGGCGCTCCTCGGCGGACCTGATTCGTCCGAGCACCAGGTGCTCGTGCCCTATGGCACAGCGGGCTGGCAGCAGTGGACGCTTCGTGCGATCGTCGACGACCACGGACGCGTCACCGAGCTGCAGGGCGTCGGGTGCGACGTGACCGAACGGAAGCGGGCGGAAGAGGCGCTCCGGCAGGCGGAGGCCCGCAATAGTGCCCTCATCCGAGCCATCCCGGATCTGATGTTCGTGCTCAAGCGCGACGGAACATATGTCGACTATCACGCGCGAGATCCCCGGTTGCTGTTCGTCCCGCCAGACGCGTTTCTCGGCAAGACCGTTCGCGAGGTCCTGCCCCAACCGTTATCGGAAGTTTTGATGGACGCCATCGATCGGGCGTTTCAGAGCGACGAGACGATCGTGGTGGAGTATCAGCTGCCGCTTGGCAAGACCCGGTACTTCGAAGCCCGGATTGTACGCGCCGGTCAGGACTCTGTCGTGAGCACGGTCCGTGACATGACGGACCTGCGGCGCACGATGCAGGCCAACCGGGACCTCGCCGGCCGTCTCATCGCGAGTCAGGAGATTGAGCGGCACCGGATTGCGCGCGAATTGCACGACGATGTGAGCCAGCGGATTGCGGTCGTGAAGATCACGCTCGACCAGATGACGAGCCAGCCTTTTGCACGCCTGTTCGGATCACGGCTCCGGGAGCTGTCTGATTCAGTCGGCGCGATCGCG
>JBPYEE010000574.1:0-5509 GCA_051985095.1 Vicinamibacterales bacterium
CAGCGTCAGGACCATCGCAAACCCGGAGTAAATCGCCCCTGCGACGAAGTACGGGGGAAAGATCGTGGTGTGCCACCCGGGCAGGATCGCGATGGCGAAATCGAAGCTGACGACGGTGTGCACCGAGACGACCAGCGGTGTGGCGAGCCCGGCGAGCAACAGATACGCCGTGTCGTACCGGTGCCAGTGCGCTGCTGATCCCCGCCACCCCATCGCGAGCATGCCGTAGACCACCCGGCCGACCCGCGACTGCGAGCGGTCGCGAAGCGTCGCGAGATCGGGAAGCAGCCCGACGAACCAGAACAACGCCGACACCGTGGCGTAGGTCGACACCGCGAACACGTCCCAGATGAGCGGGCTGCGGAACTGCGGCCAGACCTTCATCGTGTTCGGGTACGGGAAGAGCCAGTAAATGGCGAGCCACGGGCGGCCCGTGTGGATGAGCGGGAAGATGCCAGCGCACGCCACCGCGAACAACGTCATCGCTTCGGCGAACCGATTGATCGACGTGCGCCACGCCTGTCTGAGCAGCAGCAGGATCGCCGAGATGAGCGTGCCGGCGTGACCGATCCCGATCCACCACACGAAATTGACGATCGCAAAGCCCCATCCGACCGGAATGTCGATGCCCCAGATGCCGACGCCCTTCAGCAGCAGATACGTCAGCGAGACCATCAGCAGGTTGACGATGGCGAACGCCAGGAGGAACCCCACCCACCAGCCGAGCGGCGGCCGGCGCCTCAGGACGATTGCACTGATCTTGTCGGTAACCGATCCGAGGGTGTGCCCCGGTGCGATGAGCGGATCGGCCATCAGCCCTGCAGCTCCGGATTCACATTGCGGATGGCGCCCAGATAGGTCGTTCGCGGTCGGGTGTTCAGCTCGCCGAGCAGGGCGTAGTTGCGCTCCTCGTGCTGCAACCGGGCGACGCGGCTGGTCGGATCGTTCAGATCGCCGAACACGATCGCCGTCGCCGGACACGCCTGCTGACACGCGGTCTGAATATCTCCGTCGGCGAGGCGTCGGCCGGCGTTCTCCGCGCCGATGCGGGCTTCCGCGATCCGCTGCACGCAGTAGGTGCACTTTTCCATCACGCCTCGGCTGCGCACCGTCACATCAGGATTGCGGAGGAGCTTCAGGCTGGGCGTGGTCCAGTCCTGATAGAGGAGGAAATTGAAGCGCCGGACTTTGTACGGACAGTTGTTCGAGCAGTAGCGCGTGCCGACACAGCGGTTGTACACCATGTCGTTCAACCCCTCGTGGCTGTGCACCGTCGCCCCGACCGGGCAGACGACCTCGCACGGCGCGTTCTCGCACTGCATGCAGGGCAGCGGCTGGAAGTAGGTTTCCGGGTTGTCCGTCGGTCCGCGGTGGTAGGTGTCGATGCGGATCCAGTGCATCTCGCGTCCGCGCAGCACCTGTTCCTTGCCGACGACCGGAATGTTGTTTTCGGCCTGGCAGGCCACGACGCAGGCGTTGCAGCCGATGCACGCGTTGAGGTCAATCGCCATGCCCCACTTGTAGCCGTCATACGGGAAGGCGGGATAGAGCGTGACCGTGCGCGGCGGCGTTTCGTCGCCTTCGCGCATCACCTTCGGATCGCGGAGGTACTCGTGGCGGGTCGCCACGCGGATCAGATTGCGACCTTCCATCAGGTGGTGGTACTGCGTACAGGCGAGCGAAAAGCGCTCGCCCGTTCGCACGATCTCGGCCCCGGCGGCGAGCCACGGCGCCGCCGTGGTCCGCAGCGCGTTCACGTCGAACCCGGTCCCCGTGGCCAGGTGGCCGGCGCGGGTGCGACCGTACCCGGCGTGGACCGTGGCGCAGCCGTCGGGATGCCCGGCGACGGGGAAGAGCGCGCCACGGATGGCGCGGTCGCCCACGCGGACTTCCACGACGTCGGTGACGATCTGGCCATGTTCGCCGCCGGTGAAGGCCGGTGTGGCGCGGTCGCGCAGCCGGTCTGCCATCGCCGGACTGACGAAGACCGCGTTGTCCCAGGTCAGTCTGGTGATGGGCTTGGGCAGCTCCTGCAGCCAGCCGTTGTTGGCGAACCGTCCGTCGAGGACCGTCGGGTCGTTGCGGAACGCGATTTCGATTCCCGAGCCGGCTGCCTTCGGGCCGCCCGATGACGGCGGGCTCGCGGCCCGGGCCACCGGCTTCGCGGTGAAGGCCGTGTCGGGGATGACCCCGTCGTGCAGCCAGCGCCGCCAGTCGGCGTCGTTCGCGGGATTGACCTTCCAGAACGCGCGGACGATGTCGTACGCGGAGAGTCCGGGGCGATCGGTCAGTGCGGCCATGAGCTCGTGCGCCGAGCGGCCGTCGTAGAGCGGCGCAATCAGCGGCTGGACGATGGAGGCCGTGCCATCGTACGCGCGCGCGTCGCTCCACGCTTCGAGGAAATGCGCTTCCGGAATATGCCAGTGGCAGAGCGCCGACGTCTCGTCATCGTACAAACTGAGGTGCACCCGCAGCGGCACCTTGTTCATCGCGTCGGCGAACACGAGATCGGACGGCGCCGTATAGACCGGATTACCGCCGACCATGACGAGGACGTCCACCTTGCCCGCGCGCATATCGGCGACGAGATCGCGGATCGAATCGAGCTGGTTGGTGGGTTCCGCTTCGACCGATTCGGTGTAAACGACGGTATGGCCGACGTTGCCGAGCGTCTCGTTGAGGGCGTGCGCGACGGCGTGAACCTCCGGCGGCTGCGCGTCGCCGGCGATGACGAGCGAGCGCCCGCGATGGGCGACGAGATCCTGCGCGACCGCCGCAATCCACTGCTGGTCGGATCCGGCGGACCCGGGGGCCGCA
This sequence comes from Vicinamibacterales bacterium, assembly GCA_051985095.1. Lineage (GTDB taxonomy): Bacteria > Acidobacteriota > Vicinamibacteria > Vicinamibacterales > CAVVIG01 > Gp6-AA45. The sequence continues at coordinate 2,818 of JBPYEE010000574.1, forward strand.
CCCGGCGCCACCGCACGCGCGATCGCGCGCGCCAGCGCGGGAATTTCGCTCGGTTTCGCCGGCCACCGGTGGTCGGCGCGCGCGCCGGTCGAGGTCGGCATCGTCTCGATTGCGTACAGGCGACTCATCCGATCGGCGTCGGCGGGACGGCGGCGGCGCGCGAAGTCGTGCGCGTATCGAAGGCTGCCCGGGCCGCAGGCGAGAAAGTCGGCGTCGATCGCGAGAATCACGTCGGCGTCATCGAGGCGGTAGACCGCGTCGACATACTCGCCAAACGCCAGCTTGGATCCAGCGCGCGCATTCTCGCCGCTTGCGGGATCCCACTGATGCCATTTGGCGGCGGGATAACGCTCGAGTACGGCGCGGAGCTGCGCGGCGAGCGTCGGCGAGTTGATCGACTCGGTCAGGATCCGCAGCCCCGCGCCCTTGAGCGCCGCCTGGGCGACGAGCGCGGCGCGGATCGCACCGAGGAACGCCGACCACGGCCGGATCTCGCCGAGATTGGTGAGTGTTTGCGACCGATCGGGATCGTAGAGCCCGAGAACCGCGGCCTGGGCGTAGATGTCGGTGGCGCCGAGGCTGCCCGGATGGAGGGGGTTGCCCTCGATCTTGGTCGGCCGGCCCTCGTGGCTTTCGACGAGGAGGCCGGTAGCGACGCCGCCGAGCGCCATCGACGTGGCGAAGAACAGCGGGCGCCCCAGCACCAGCTCCTCCGGCTGCCGCGCGTACGGGAGGATGAGCTCGGGTGGCTGCCGTGTGCACCCGGTCACACCGGCCAGTGCGAGCGAGGCGCCCATCAGCTTGAGGAACGTGCGGCGCTCGACGGGATCGGTGATCGTCTCGATCTGCGACGGGAACTCGTTGGCGAGCCGCTCCTGAAATGCCGGATCGTCGGCCCGCTCGTCGAGCGTGCGCCAGAAGTCGTTCGTCATCGGTGACATGTCGAACAGGTTGTCAGCTTCTGAATCTGATATTCGGCGACGAGGCGCTGACCGAGCTCGGCCTGGTTGGCCGGTGGAACGTAGTCGACGCGGAAGACGGCCTCCCGCGGCCGCACGTACCGCTCCGGCCGGCGGTGGCAGTCGAGACACCACTCCATCTGCAGCGACGCTTCCTGGCGCATCAGCGGCATCCGGTCGACGGGGCCGTGGCACGTCGTGCAGCCGATGCCCTTGTGGATGTGGATGCTGTGGTTGAAGTACACGAAATCAGGCAGGTCGTTGACGCGCGTCCATTCGATCGACGAACCGGTCCGGAAGCTGGCGCGGACCGGCTCCAGGAAGGGGCTGTTCGCAAAGATTTGCGAGTGGCAATTCATGCACGTCTTGGTCGGCGGAATCCCGGCAAATGCGGAGTCCTCGACCGACGTGTGGCAGTAGCGGCAATCGAGGCCGTTGCCGGCGACGTGACGCTCGTGACTGAACTGGATCGGCTGCTCGCGCGCCACGTGCGCCTGGGTCACCCACGGCGATCCATTGACCGCGTAGAGGAGGCCGACGAAGGCGGCGACGAAAAACAGTGCACCGAAGATGCTGACTTTCGCGATTGTGTTCGTGCTGCGACGAAAGATCTGGGCCATCGGGCGGTGCGCGAGCGGCGTGCAGTCTCGACCTATCCGAGCTTAACGCGTCCTCATGGCTGGTGACCCCCTCTTATTATTAAGAGGTTGTGAAACATTTCACGATTCTCCCGCAACCGGCCGACGCCTACGGTTGGGGTAACACTTTTTCGACGCGCGCGCCATAATGGCGGCGCCATGAGAATGTCGCCGCTGCTGTCCGCCCTGGCGTTCACCACCGCGCTGGCCGGTCCGATCCGGGCCGCCGATTTTCCGCCCCCGACCGAGGCGGACTTCTCGATTTCCAATTTCAGGTTCACGACGGGCGAAACGCTCCCGCAGCTGACCCTGCATTACCGCACGCTCGGGACCCCGCGCCGCGACGCAGCCGGCGTGGTCCGCAACGCGGTCCTGATCCTGCATGGCACCGGCGGCAGCGGCGCCGGGTTCCTGTCGCAAACCTTCGGGGGCGAGCTCTTCGGCGCCGGACAGCTGCTGGACGCGACGCGGTACTTCATCATCCTCCCCGACGGGATTGGCCACGGGAAGTCCAGCAAGCCGAGCGACGGCTTGCGCGCGCGATTCCCGAAATACACCTACGATGACATGGTTCGATCGCAGCATCAGCTCCTGACCGACGGGTTGAAGGTCAATCACCTGCGGCTCGTCCTCGGCACCTCCATGGGCGCGATGCACTGCTGGGTGTGGGGCGAGATGTACCCGGACTTCGTCGACGGGCTGGTGCCGCTCGCGAGCCTGCCGACGCAGATCGCCGGCCGGAACCGGGTAATGCGTACAATGATTATGGATAGCATTACCCACGATCCCAATTACAAAAACGGCGACTACACGGCCGAGCCGCACGACGGTCTCGTCGGAGCGCTGAACATCCTGATGATGATGACGAGCAGCCCCCTCGGCTGGCAGCGAGCGGCGGCGACGCGAGACGCGGCGGACCAGTGGTACGAGGGCCAAATCAAGAACCGCCTGGCGACGGCCGATGCCAACGACATGCTCTATCAGTTCAACGCGTCGCGCGAGTACGATCCGTCGCCGAACCTCGAGAAGATCACGGCGCACATGCTGGCGATCAATGCGGCCGACGACGTGGTGAATCCGCCCGAACTGGGACTG
>JBPYEE010000575.1:0-7090 GCA_051985095.1 Vicinamibacterales bacterium
TCGGCCTTGAATGCGGCGATGATCTTGGTCTGGAGCTGCGCCGGCACTTCGTCGTAGTGCGAGTACTCCATGTGATACGACCCGCGGCCGCCGGTTGCCGACGTGAGATGCTGCTCGTAGGTCAGCATTTCGGCCATCGGCACCTGCGCCTTGATGATCGTCATCGCGCCGCGGGTATCCATCCCTGAGATCCGGCCGCGCCGCCCGTTCAGATCGCCCATGAGGTCTCCGGCGAAGTCGGACGGCGCGTACACCTCGACATTCATAATCGGCTCGAGGATCGTCGGACGCGCGCGCGTCATCGCGTCCTTGAAGGCGAGCGACCCGGCGAGTTTGAACGACAGCTCGTTTGAATCGACATCGTGGTACGCCCCGTCGAACACGGTGACGCGGAAGTCGACCATCGGATAGCCGGCAAGATAGCCGCGCGTCCGCGCGTCCTGGATGCCCTTCTCGACCGCCGGCACGAACTGCCGCGGAATGGACCCCCCGAAGATGTCGTCGACGAACTCGAAGTCGGCGCCGCGCGGCAGCGGTTCGACCTTGATCTTGCAGTCGCCGAACTGGCCGTGCCCGCCGGTCTGCTTCTTGTGGCGCCCGTGGGCCTCCGTCGCCGACTTGATGGTTTCACGATACGGAATCCGCGGCGGTTTGAGGTTCACGTCGACGCCGAACCGCCGCTTGAGCTTCGCGACGGTGACCTCGATGTGCAGCTGCCCCTGTCCCGAGAGCAGCAGCTCCTTGGTTTGCGGGTCGCGGCTGTACTTGATCGAAGGATCCTCTTCTTCGAGGCGGTGCATCGAGGTGCTGATCTTGTCCTCGTCGCCGCGGCTCTTCGGCTCGATGGCGTACGAGAGCACCGGCTCGGGAAACTTGATGGCCGGATAGCGGATCGGGTCGTTGCGGTCGCCGAGCGTGTCGTTGGTCAGCGTGTCCTTGAGCTTCGCGACCGCGCCGAGGTCGCCCGCCTTGATCTCGGGCACGCTCGTCTGCGTCTTGCCCTGCAGCAGGAGCAGGTGGCCGAATCGCTCCACCACGTCGCGCGTCCTGTTCTGACAGTTCGAATCGGCCCTGAGCGACCCCGACACGATGCGGAACATCGTGATCCGGCCCGCAAACGGGTCCGCGATCGTCTTCCAGACAAACGCCGACGCCGGCAGCTTCTCGTCGGCCGCGCGCGTCGTTTCGGCGCCCTCCTTGTCGAGCGCCTTGAAGGGCCGGTCGGCCGGTGAGGGGAGATAGCTCAGGATCGCGTCGAGGAGCGGCTGTGCGCCGATGTTGAGCAGCGCCGACGTACAGACGAGCGGGAACACCTTCGCCGCCATCGTCGCCGTACGCAGTCCGGTGACGAGTTCCTCGTTGGTCAGCGTTCCGGCCTCGAAGAACGTTTCCATCAGCTGTTCGTCGTTTTCGGCGACCATCTCGATCAGCGCTTCGCGCGCCGCCTCAACGGCCGCCGCCATGTCGGCCGGAATCGGCGCCTCGGTGAATTTGCCGCTCTCGCCGCCCTGGAAGAGGTACGCCTTCTTGCCGACCAGATCGACAACCCCCTTGAAGCTCTTTTCCTCCCCGATCGGCAGCTGGATCGGGATGACCGTGCGCCCGCACGATTCGTGCAGCGACTGCAGGGCGCGCTCGAGGCTCGCGCGCTCCCGGTCGATTCGGTTCAGGACGACGACCCGGGGCAGCGCGAGCTCGGCCGCCGCCTCCCAGACTTTTTCGGTCTGCACCATGACACCGGCCACCGCGTCGACGACGATCAGCGCGGCATCCGTTACGTGCAGCGCCGCCCGGGCATCGCTCAGGAAGTTGCCGATGCCCGGCGTATCGATCAGATTGATCTTCTGCTTGTTCCACTCGACATACGCCAGGCTCGCCGACAGCGTATGCTTGCGCGCAATCTCCTCTTCGTCGTAATCGGTGACCGTCGTGCCCTCGTCGACCTTGCCGAACCGGTTGACCATGCCGGAGACAGCAAGGAGCGCCGACGCGAGTTGCGTTTTGCCGGATCCGCTGTGACCGACCAGAGCGACATTGCGAACGCTTGCGGCGTCATACACCTTCATAAACGGAACCCCAAAGAGAAGTCGACCAAATGCACCTACGGCGAATCATATTGCCCGCCGCGCACGCGCCGCAAGGTGGCCGTTACGGCCGGGACCGCCGCCGAGCGCGCCTGAGCCCGCTCGCTACTCGTAGCGGAGGGCTTCGATCGGGTCGAGGCGCGAGGCCTTGAACGCGGGGTACATGCCGAAGAAGAGGCCAACCGAGGCGGAGAAGGCGAGCCCGATCGCAAAGGACCACCAGGGCAGCGAAATCGGGAACCCCGACACCAGGTGGATCACCCAGCCGATGCCCGCCCCGAGGCCGATGCCGATCAGTCCGCCGAACGAGGTCAGGAACGCGGCCTCGACGAGGAACTGAAAGAGAATCTCGGCGCGCCGGGCCCCGAGCGCCTTGCGCACGCCGATCTCGCGCGTCCGCTCGGTGACTGAAATCGACATGATCGCCATGACGCCGATGCCCCCCACCATCAGCGCGATCGATGAGATGACGATGAGCGCGAAGAAGGTTCCCTGGCTGATCGAATCCCACAGCTTCAGGAACGAATCCGACGTGCTCAGATCGAAATCGTTCGGCTGGTCGAGTTTGAGGCCGTGGCGGATGCGCATCACGCGTTCGACGTCGGCCATGGCCTCCTCGCGAGTGACGCCCTGGCGCGGCAGGACCGAGATCATGATGTTGGTGATCGCGCCGCTCATGTTGCCGCGCCCGAACCGTCCGACGCGCAGCCCGAACACGCGGGAGTACGTCGTGTACGGCACGACGACGAAGTCATCCTGATTGAGGTTGAAGCCGCCGGGTGACGGCCGTTTGTCGAAGACCCCCACGACCTCGAACCGCTCGTTGCCGACCCGGACCATTTTGCCGATGGGGTCCGTGCCCGACGGCTCGAACAGCAGCTTGTAGGCGGTGTTGCCGAGCACGACGACGTTCTTGCGGTACTGCACGTCGGTGCCGGTGAAGAAGCGGCCCATCAGAAAGGGGATGCGCGTCCCTTCCGCGAAGAACTCGCCCGTTCCAAAGACGATCAACGCCTTCGTCTTGAGGCTCCGATAAAAGACCTTCTGCTGCGTCGCGGGTCCCGGCCCCGCGCCCAGCTCGAGGTCGACGTACTGCAGCGTCGTCGTCTGTTGTTCGAGCGCGCGCGCGTCGGAGACGGTCAGGTCCGGCCGCTTCAACAGCTCGCGCAGCTCGATGCCGTTGGCGAAACTCGCCACGCCGAACCGCTGGAGGTAGACGATATCGGGACCCGACTGGGAAATCAGATCGCGGAGCGACTGGTCGAAGCCGCGAATCAGGGCCGTCATCCCCACAATCGACGTGATGCCGATGACGACGCCGAGCACGGTGAGCGCCGAGCGCAGCTTGTTGGTGCGCACCGTGTCGGCGGCCATCGCGACGACTTCCCAGAGCAGCGCGACTCGGAGGGCCACTTCTACTCCCGCCTCAGCGCCTCGATCGGATCGAGGCTGGCCGCGCGCATCGAGGGATACAGCCCGAAGAACAACCCGACGGCCGCGGTGATGCCGATGCCGAGCGCGACCGACCAGACCTCGATGGCCGCCGGGATCGGCGTGAAGGCCGAGATCACGAGCGCGATCACGGCGCCGAGCAGCGTTCCGACGACGCCGCCGAACATCGACAAGACGATCGATTCGGTCAGAATCTGCGCCATGATGTCGGATCGCCGCGCGCCGAGCGCCTTGCGCAGGCCGATCTCGCGCGTCCGCTCGGTGACCACCATCAACATGATGTTCATGATGACGATGCCGCCGACGACGAGCGAGAGTCCGACGACGCCGATGAGCACCGCGAAAATGCCGCTGGTGGCCGACTGGTAAATAGTCAGGATCGTGTCGGAGGTGAAGATGCCGAAGTTATCGGGCTGCGTCGGTTTCAGCCGCCGCCGCATCCGGAGCGCCAGCGTCGCCTCGTCGATCGCCTGGGAGATCTGCGCCATATCCCGCGGCTTGACCGTCATCGACAGCGGCCGCCGCGATCCGAACAGCATCTGGAACTGCCCGAGCGGCATGACCGCGAATTCGTCCTGCGACTGGCCGAGCAGCGATCCGCGTTTGGCACTGACGCCTACCACTTGAAAATGGTGGCCTTCGATCTGAATCACCTTGCCGATCGGATCGACGGCGTCGCCAAACAGCCGATCCGCGGTCTTCCAGCCGAGGACGACGACGGGGCGAGACGTGTCCACTTCGATCGGGCTCATCAGCCGGCCGCGCTCGGCGTCGAAGCTCGAGAAGTTGACGAATTCGCCCGTCACGCCCTGCACGCTCGTGCTGTCGATCGACTTGTCCCGGTAGGTAAACCGGCCCGCTGACGTGGCGTCGAGCATGACCGCGGTGGCCAGCGTGCTGTAGCGCCGGATCGCGCGCGCGTCATCGAAGGATATGCGCGGATTCCCCCGGACTTTTTCGAATTCCTCGTCGCTGCGCGTGATCGGAAACTGCTGGATGTTGAACGAGTCGGCGCCGGCCTGGTTCAGAATCGCCGCCTTCACCGAGGCGTTGAGCCCCTGGATGAGCGACACAACGGCAATGATTGACGTGACGGCGACGATGTTGCCGAGCACCGTCATGAACGACCGGAGTTTGGCGCTCCAGATGGCGTCGAACGCGATCTTGGCCGACTCCCACAACTTGTTCATACGTGCGACGACCGGTGGGCGTTATTTCCTGGTCTTGTCGAGTCTCACGGCGTCACCGTCGGCGAGGCCGCGGACCGAGTTGTACGGCCCGGTGATCACCTGATCGCCAGCCTGCAGGCCTGAGGTAACCTCGAAGTACTTTTCGCCCGCCACGCCGAGCTTGAGCGGCAGGAATTCGGCCCGGTTGTTCCGCAGCACGAACACCCCCTCGGTCTCCTTTCGCGTCTGCCCCGGCCTCAGTTCCTCGGCCGACGCGACCGGCTCGACCGCCGGCCGCCGCCGCTTGTCGACCCGCGGCTGCCGCACGATCTGTCCGTTGGCGTCGAAGATCATCTCGCGGACGGCCACCGCCGGGATCGGGACCGACACGACGCTGCTCCGTGTGGCGGTAGTGATGTCGGCCGTGCAGGTGAATCCCGGCCGCACGTTCGGGACCGGCTCGTCGAGCACGATCTTCACCTTGAAGTTGGTCGCCTGCGTCCCGGCCGCGGGCGGCTGCTGCCCGGGCGTGGTCTGGATCGGGCTGTTGCCGATCTCGGTGACGTGGCCCTTGAAGGAACGGTCGGGAATCGCGTCGATGCTGATCTTGGCGGGCTGGCCGATTTGCACGTTCGGCACGTTGGTCTCGTCCACGTCGATTTCGGCCTGGATGACCGACATGTCGGCGAGCGTCATCAGGATCGTGCCGGCGTTGTTCATCGTGCCGATCATGACCATTTCGCCTTCCTGAATACTCCGGCTGGTCACGATGCCGTCAATCGGCGACTCGATGCGGACCTTGCTCAAGTCGTATCGGGCGCTGTCGAGGTTCGCGCGTTCCTGCGCGATCCGGCTCGCCTGGACGTTCGCGGTCTGCTGCCGCTCGGCCAGCGTCGATTCGGCGACCTTGACGTCGTTGATCGCCTTGTCGAGCGACTCGCGCGTCGTCAACTCCTGTTGCCAGAGCTCCTGCTGCCGCTGCAGCGTCTGGCGCGCCAGCTCCAGCTGCGCGCGGCCAGTCTCGACCGCCTGGCGCAGCTGCTCGAGCGTCACCTGCGCGGCCTGCACCGACGCTTCGCCGTTGTCGACGCGGCTCTTCAGCGTCTTCGGGTCGATCTGCAGCAGAAATTGCCCCTTCTTGACCCGCTCCCCTTCGTTGACCGCGAGGTTGACGACGCGGCCGACGGTGTCGCTGCTGATGTTCACGGTGCGCAGCGCCTGAATCTTCCCCGAGGCCGACACGATGGCCTCGAGGTCGCGCGTCCGGATCGTTTCGGCGGTAATCGCAGTGCCAGTGTCCTTCTTGAAATAGAAATTGGCCGCGATGACGGCTGCCGCGGCCACCACGATGCCGAGGGTAGTGAAGATGTTCTTCCGAGGCATTTACGCTCCTGAAGCGGCGGTCCGGATCGCGGCGACGATGAGCGCGATGACCGCGTACACGACCAGCAGACTGGTGGCGATCGGTGCGGTGCGGCGTTTGTAGAGGACGCCCAGGCCGATCGCGAGGCTGACGACCCACCAAACGTACACGAGGTCGACCGTGCCGAGGAACCGCGCGGCAAACGAGTTATCGTCGAGGAACGGGAAAAAGATGGCGAGGTTCGTCGCGCTGGACAGGCTTTCGCGCGCGTAGGCGATCGGCAACCCGATCACCTGGGCTATCGGCAGCAGCGCCGTCGAGTGCGCGACGATGCCGAAGACCTGTTTGAAGGTGGCATCGCCGCCGAGCAGCGCCGTAAAGACGCCGAGCAGCACCGCGGCGGCCATGACACAGATGATCGGCAGCACGAGGACCGTGACCGCGCCGAAGTACCGCGCGTACGGCGCGATCTGCTGGAGACGGTCGTATTGCGCGTCGGTCACCGTCCGGCCGAACGCCTCCTGCTGGCGCACGGCCGCGTCGAGCCAGGCCTGCTTGCCGACATCGGTCGACATGAACGCGAACGCCCCGCCGCCCGTCAGGAGCGCGACGATCAGCAGCACGCCGAGCCAGCGCGGCCTCGCGGCGACGTCCGCATAGGTCGCCCGCGGGGAGAACCAGACGCCGACAATCCGTGACAAAAGAGGCTTCGAGCCGGCCTCCGGAGCGTTTGTCGTCGTTGTAACGGCCACGTTTGTCCTCGTTTCTGCCTCTTACACCAAAGACGCCAGTCTCTATTTTCGGTTCCGGCGTCGGTCGGGGGGCGGCGCCGGCGCCGGCGGTGTAAACACCTTGCGAAGCACGCCCAGGCCGGCGTGGAGCCGGCGGCGCGTCGGGGCATCGAGCGGCGCCAGCACCTCCGCCAGGTGCGCCTCGGCCGCGCGGGCGACCCGGTCCAGCGCGGCCCGGCCGGCCGCGGTGACTTCGACCATGACGACGCGCCGGTCGTCTTCGGGCGGCGC
>JBPYEE010000576.1:0-2467 GCA_051985095.1 Vicinamibacterales bacterium
GCGGCCTTGAAGCGTCAGTCCGTGATGATTCACCTGCCGGCGGAGTTTTGGCGAGACACAGCTACTTCAGGGTAGACAGTGTCGGCCCCGAGGCGCCTCGTGGCAGCAGACTCGGTCCTGACGGTGAGAATAGCCTCGCCGGATCGATCTTCGGATCGATGAGCACGCCGACGAAGCAGTTCTGCATTTCGTCCCAGTTCTGATCGCCCCACGTCACGAGCTTGTTCGGATCCGGGTTGAACCGATTCGCCGCCGAGTTGTCGTAGTGCGCGATGCCGAGGATGCGCGTTCCCTTGGGCAGTGCGATGGGTTCCTTGAACTCGTAGCCCTGTTGCCAGTTGAAATCCCATCTCGCCCGGAGCACAGTCTCGCTCTGACCCGACGGGTAGATCACCCGCAACTCGTAGTCCTTCCCGCGCAGATGCATGTGCGGCTGTACGTATGCCAGCTTCATTGGTTCGGTTATCGTCAGCTCTGAGACGATTTCGGCATTGGCGTCGCGTGCTGGAATCGCAAGGTTGGTCGCCGTCGGACCGTTGGTCATGTAGTACCTCAGGGCAGGTGGCGTCTTCGAGAACACCAGCCCTACTCGGCTCCGGTCCGTCGTCTCCGTGCCGATGGCGGTATAGTGCATGTTGAAGACAAGATCCGATCCTTTCGGCACGAACTTGGCGGAGCTGAACATTGCGAAGTCTTGCGGGCCGAGACCGGGATTGAACTTGCCGAGTGTTTCGACACCTTCCTCACCTCGCATGGTGAGGCTGCTGGTTTCGTACGGCTCGCCCGGAATCGCATCTTTCATGAACGACGAGTTCGGCGGACGGACATTGACCCGTCCGTGATGCAACACTTTTGGGTTGCCTGGTCGCATTTCGGCGGCCACCACCCACACATCCTCTGGGAAATTCACCTTCACAAGGAAATTCTGGTAGTTCACTGTGCCAGTCGCGGGAACCCGGTAATCCTTGGGCATTTCCACGATCAGGTCGGGCTTGATGTTCCACCCGTCCTGAAACACGATCGGCGCCGGACGGTCCTTTGCGGCGCCTTCGACCGCGCCCCCGTCGACCCACGTGGCAATTGTCTGGATGTCGGCTTCGCTCAGCGTTTGGTCGTTCGCGAACGGGCGGGAGTGGTCGTCAGCAAACCACGGCGGCATCTGTCTTTTGACGACGGCGTTCTTGATGGCGCGGGCCCACGGGCGCGCATCGGCATATGTGAGGAGCGACATCGGCGCCACTTCACCCGGCCGATGACACGCCTGACAGCTCTTCTGGAGGATGGGTAGGACGTCCCTGTTGAAGGTCACAATGTCGGAGTTCTTGCCGAGTGCTGCCGGCGTCGACACGGTCATCGCCACTATGCCGATCAGGATCCCGCCAAGCACGAGGTGCGTCGGTTTCATGGTCAACCTCCCACCTTGCCACCAAAACCGTGTTGCGAGCGCACGAGGCGGTCAAGGCTGCCGGTCTCGACCGACTCTAAAGAGAACGCCGCGATTGTATCGCAGTACGATCGCGGCCGGCCTCACGCGAGTTTGGACCGGACATCCCGGCAAGTCGTTTCCAATGCATCCTTCGTCAGGAAGAAATGACGTGAGCTGGCGAAACGGTTTCGGCGACCGAATTGAAGCGGTGTTCGAATCAATCGACGAGCCGTTCCGGGACCTGCGCGAGGTGCGATTTCCCGACACCCGCCGGATCCTCGATCGGCTGACGGTAGAACGCACCGATTCCACGTCGATCTGCCCGCGTGCCAGCTCGGCCCAGGCTGGCGCAAACGGGCGTGAACCAAAGAGGCGTCAAGAATCCGCTACCGCGTTTCTGTGAGTTACGAATCAGACCGCCAGCCCGTAGAGACCGTCCGCGATGAATTCGAGACCAAGGATCGGTCTGGCGCTATTCGTCAGGCCGCCCGCGGTGAAACGCTGACGTAAGATGACGTTCACGGTCGGTTCGTCCCGAACACCAGGACGGCAAGCTGCGATGCTCAAATCCTGGACGGTCGCGGCGGGCAGCGGACGCGAGTACAGTGACAAGTAGCAGCTCCGCAGGTCACGATTCAACAGTCGACAATTTTTGCGCCCATGGCTGGATGCGGGTGCGCAGTGTCTTCAGCCGTGACAAGGCGGCTGCCATGCGTTCGGCCGCATGGCGCGCGCTGGCGAATGTCGGGATCAGCGAAAGCGACTCATCGACATGGATCAAGGAACGACCCGAGCACTTGCAGCAGTTGAAAGCCGACCCCGCGTTCTCGGCGGTCGGCAGCGCGCGATTGCTCGCGGCGATCGATGAGGTGCTCGAGGGCCAAGCGTACGAGGGACCCAAAAACTGGGGCGCACTCTTCCTGGTCTTTCCCTCGATACATGCGTGGAATGTACCTTCTCGCGGCTGGCATGCCGACGCGAATTACTTGAGTGCACTTTCGCCGCCTGCCGGCGTCAGGACGCACGCGTTGTTGGGCGACG
>JBPYEE010000577.1:0-4247 GCA_051985095.1 Vicinamibacterales bacterium
CATCAACCGGGCGTCTGGACCGGCGTCGCGCAGCGGAGAACAGGTGATGAGTGCCCGACGGCGAAGCGTCCCGTCCGTTGGGAACACTCACGAGCTTGGCGCCGTCGCCAAACGGCTGACAACCGCCCGGCGGAGGCCCGGCCGACCGAGGTGATTTCTTGCCGCTCTCCATCCGATAATGTGACGCACACTCGACCGTGTACGACAGCATCTGATCTCACGCACCGCTCGGGACCGTCCGCAATGCCTACAACATCCGCTGAAACGCCGTTCACCATTCTCGCAGAGGCCCTGATGCACACTGTGCAGGCCTCGCTTCCATCGATGCGGTCAACTTCAGAAGCTGAGGCGGTCCGCCCGCTTGCACCGAGCAAGTGGTCCCGCAAACAAATCGTCGGACATCTGGTCGACTCCGCGGCGAACAACCATCAGCGCTTCATCCGGGCGCAGGAGGAGCCCGCCCTGGTTTTTCCCGAGTACGAGCAAAATCATTGGGTCCGTTCGCAGCGATATGACGAACGGCTGTGGTCTGATCTCGTCACGCTGTGGGAGAGCTACAACCGGCATCTCGCGCACGTCATCGCCGCCATCCCGGAAGATCGCCGATCCACCCGCTGCGTGATCGGCGACAGCGAACCGGTCACACTTGGGTTCTTAGTTCACGACTACATCGTCCATCTCCAGCATCACCTGGGGCAGATGCGGGACGCGGCGCTTTGAGATTCCTCGTTGAAAAATGGGCGGGCCGTCCTTGCGTTCCTCTGCAGCGTGTTATGAGCTGGCGCTGACCATCAGCGTCGCTGCCGGGCTGACAGGGCAGACAGGACAGCCCATTTACCTTTGGGCTCGGCCTCGCTTCGATGTTCAGTCCCGCCGAGGCGGTGCTCATTCTTGACTCCGCGGCCGGCCCAGGCGAGCAGCGTTCGACCGGAGCGCCACGCCTACTTCCCCTGACCTTTCAAAATCCGCACGATTGCGATGATGGTGTTCCAATTCCGTGTCGTCGCAGGCACCCCGAACAACGTATCGATCTGGCTCAAATAGCTGATCGTTTTCATCCGACGACGATACATCCCGAAAATGAACCGGTTCCGCGAAGCGATGACTCGCACGAACCACTCGCCGCGTGGCGGAAGCGTGATCGGAAGGGCAGGCCGAACGCGGCGGGCCTCCGACAGGATGCTCACGAATCGAACAATGTCGGGGCGTGCGCGCTCAGGCCCAAACGGATTCTCGATCTCCAGCCGGATCAGATCGCGAGCGTCACAGAGCACAACCGTTGCTTCAAACGGCAGCCTTCGCAGCAATTCCGCACGGAACTGCGCTCGAGATCGTGGTTTACGCACGACGAGCGTGCCTGCGGCGCCGACGTTGACGACGTCGTACTGACTCAGTGCTCTCGCGAGGATGCTTGGGCGAAACGTCCGGTGCCCGCCAACATTGAGACCGCGGAGAAAAACAACCAGAGCCACCCGAGGATTATAAGAAGGTCCGACGCACACCGTTCATGTGGGACATCGGTGGCGCGTACATCAGGTCGCGCTCGGTCCACGTGGTGCGTTCCCGCCGAGAGAGACGCTTTGGGGCTGTATCCAGGTGCGTGATGGGAGCTACGGGATCGACAGGAACAGAAGCACTCGCACCACGAGAATACCCAGGAGTACGCTGCGGTCACCTGCGGCCTGGCCGCAGCCTTGCCGCGCAAGCGACGCGGCGCTTGCCGCGCGAGCAGAGCTGCGGTGGGTATGCGGAATCCGCCTCTCCATTGCCCGTAAAATTCCTCGTAACTCATCGGTTGAGATTGCCAGGGCAGCGTACACTTGGCGGCGCTGAGTCCATGAAGGGGTGTCACCGACCGGCCGAATTACGTGCGTGGCTCGACGATGCGCGGCGCGATTTCCGCTACGCGTGGCGGGCCTTACGACGGACACTGGGCTTCTCGATCGTTGTGGTCCTGACGCTTGCCTTCGGCATCGGCGCGAACACAGCGGTGTTCAGCGTTGTCAATGCGGTCATCTTCCGACCGCTCGCTCTCACAGAGAGCGATCGCGTCTATGTCATCGCAAGCACCAGCGGATCGAGGCCCTCGCTGAGCCCGGTCTCATTTGCCGACCTGCAGGACTACCGGGCGGACATGCGGGACGTGTTCGACGATGTCGCCGGATATTCGGTGGGGTTTGTCGGGCTTGCTCGCGAACACGAGCAGCCTGCTCGCGTGCTTGCGACGTGGGTGACAGGCAACTATTTCTCGCTGCTGAAGATCCAACCGACCGTCGGCAGGCTGATCCAGTCGACCGAGGGTCGCCCGGGCCAGGCTGATCCCGTCGCCGTGCTCGGCTACTCGAGCTGGCAATCTCGATTTCACGCCAACGTTTCGGTGGTCGGCCGCACGGCGATGCTCAACGGCCAGCTGTGCACGATTGTCGGCGTGGCGCCGAAAGACTTCCTCGGCACATTCGCGTTTTCGGATTCTGAGGTTTATCTGCCCCTCAACTGGACGGCGAGGGCGGTGCTCGATGACAGAAGCGCGCGATCGCTACACGCGATCGCGAAATTGCGCCCAGGCGTCACTGTCGAGCGTGCCCAAGCCGCCCTTGATACGGTCGCGGCGCGGCTCGCACGCGAGTATCCAGACACCGACCAGAACATCGGACTCAAACTGCTTCCGGAACCGGTCGCCCGACCCGAAGAAGAGAATGCGCGCTCCAATTCCTTCGGGGCCGGCGTGATGATGACGCTCGTCGGCCTCGTGTTGCTGGCGGCCGTGGTCAACATCACGACTCTTCTTTTAGCCCGCGGGACCGCACGTCGCAAAGAACTGGCGATCAGGACCGCCCTCGGCGCCAGCCGCAGCCGTTTGGTTCGTCAACTCCTGGTCGAGAGTTCCACGCTTGCGGTGTTGGGTGGGATCGTCGGCGTTACCGTCGGCAGGTGGATCGCTTACCTTCTCACGACGGTTCGCCTTCCAGGCGACCTGCCTGTCCGGCTTGATTTTCATTCCGATGCGCGAGTGCTGGCGTATGCCGTTCTGTTGACTACGGCGACAGCCTTGATTATCGGTACGATCATTGCCGGTCGTGCCTCCCGCGCGAACGTGGATGAGGCGTTGCGTGGCGGCGGACCGCGCTCGGCCACGCTGACAGCCAGCGATCGGATTCGAAATGCCCTCGTGGTGGCGCAGGTGGCAGTCGGTTTCATCCTTCTCGTCGCCGGTGGTTTGTTCACGCGCAGCCTCACGCAGGCTGAACGGGCGAACTTCGGTTTCCGGCCTGACGGCGTTCTCAATGTTCAGATGGATGTCGGTGAGGTCGCGTACCAGGAAGCCGCCGGTCGAGCGTTCTACGACGAAGTCCGGCGCCGCGTGTCACGGCTGCCCGGCGCTCATGGTGTCGCGTTCGGCTTCTCAGTCCCGATGGGATACGTCCGATCGACCGCAAGACTTGAAGCGGAGGGCTCTCCAGCTGCGTTCATGGACCGCGTTGTCGCAGGCAAGAACCTGGTCGATTCGGAATATTTTGCGGTCATGGGCGTGCCCGTCGAGGCTGGTCGAGCGTTTACCGAGGCAGACGACGCAGGGTCGCGACGGGTAGCCGTCGTCAATCGTCGGCTGGCCCAGTTGTTATGGCCCGGTCAAAATCCGATTGGCCGTCGTTTCAGTCAGGCGGGATCGGATGGTCCATGGGTTGAGGTGGTCGGCGTCACACCGACAGGGAAGTATCGTTCGCTGTTCGAAGATCCGCAGGCGTATTTCTACGTCCCGCTCGCCCAGGAATACAGTGCGCTTCGAGTGCTGCACCTCCGAACGAACCTCTCGCCTGAGGCCCTCGTGCCGGAAGTGGAACGCGAAATCCACACTCTTGAGCCCGCGTTGCCGCTCTACGATGTGCAGAGCATGAACAAGGCGCTGAACAGCGGGTACGGGCTGTTCATCGTTCGGTCGGGGGCGTGGTTTGCGGCCATACTCGGTCTTGTCGGCATGTTGCTCGCGCTGGTCGGATTGTACGGCGTCGTCTCATATATGGCGAGCCAGCGCACGCACGAAATTGGTGTGCGCATCGCGCTCGGTGCGAGTTCTTCCGACATTGCCGCTCTGGTGATCGGAGACGGCACGAAACTGACAACGGCCGGTCTTGCCATCGGAGTCGTCGGTGCGGCCTTGCTCGCCCGCATGCTCTCGCGCGTCCTGTTTGGTCTGCCGTCCATCGATCCCATATCGTTCGCCGCCGCAGCCGCACTCGTCTTGATGG
>JBPYEE010000578.1:0-6469 GCA_051985095.1 Vicinamibacterales bacterium
GCCGCGCATTGGGGTGGCTGGGGAGGGGATAGTGGCGGTAGACGAATCGGATGCGATCGCCGTACGCCTGCAGGACCTGATCGACGGTCGGATGCGCACGCAGGCAGAACGGACACTGAAAATCGGAGAATTCGACGAGCTCGATCGGCGCGCTTGCCGGGCCTCTTGACGGGCTGTTGGCCGTTGCAATCGTCTGGCGCGGCGGCTCGAGCAGGATGCGAACGGTCGTCTTGCTCCGCAGGGTGTCGAGGAACTGCTCGCGCACGACGTCCATTCGCTGCTCTGTCAGGAACGTGCGAATCGGCTGCCGCACCTGATCCAGCGGGGCGCCTTGCAACTTGTTCTGGTTGGCCTGATACCACGCGGTGACGTCGTCATCGGTGACCGGCGACACTTTCGACGTGATTTCCTTTTCGATGAGCGACGAGCGATCGGTGCCGCGCGCCTTCGCCTCCTGATCGAACAGGACGTTGGCCACGAGGTCGTCGAGCGCGTTCCGGCGAGCTTCGTACAGCGCCTGCGACAGCTTCACAGCGCCGTAGCTGGACACCGGTTGCTGCAGTGCTTTCTCGTCCACCTGCGCGAGCGTCACGGAGGTTGACCCGACGGTTGCGACGACGTCCTCAGGCGATGGTTGCCGCGAGGACTGAGCGGAGGAGGTGGAGCAGGCGGCCACCATCAGCGCCGCCGCGGCCCACGACATTCGACCTTGCATTCCTACAATCATAGCCGGTTCGGCAGGTCGGCGACCACGTAGGCCATGACGGCCACCACCGCGGCGCATTTCGCCATTTCGACGGGGTCGATTTTGTCAACGGTATCCGCCGGCGTATGGTGAATCAGGAAGTAGCGGGAGTCGTCGACTTCGAGCGACATCGCCGCGATGCGCGCGTCCTGCACGCTCGGCCCGATGTCGGCGCCGCCGCCGCCGGGTGAGATCTGATCGGCCGCGAGACCCGTCAGGAGCGTCGCAATGGTCTGTATCGTCTCGCGCGCGGCGTCGCTGCCGCTGAAGCCGAAGCCAAGCGGCCGAAAGACGCCGCTGTCGGACTCCAGCATCAGGACGTGCTTGCTGAGCTCGGCCCGGTGCTGATCGCGGTACGCCTGACCGCCGCGACCGCCGTTCTCCTCGTTGGTCCAAAGCACGACGCGTACGGTTCGCCTCGGGCGCAGATTCAGCTTCTTCATCAGCCGGAGCGCTTCCCACGTCACGATACACCCGCCGCCGTCGTCGGTGGCGCCGGCACCCACGTCCCATGAATCGAGGTGGCCGCTGACGACCACGATCTCGTCCGGCTTCTCGCGGCCTCGAATCTCACCGATGACGTTCGCCGATTCAGCGTCCGGGTCGAAGTGGGCCTCCATCTTCAGCCGCACGACGACCCGATCGCCGCGTGCCGTCATGCGCTCCAGCCGATCGGCATCTTCCGTCGTGATGGCTGCCGCCGGAATCTGCGGCGCCTCGGCGCTGTACTGCAGGGCGCCGGTGTGCGGGGTCCGCAGGCCCGGGGGGCCCACCGCGCGAATCAGCATGGCGACGGCGCCGTGATGGGCCGCTCGCGACGGTCCGGCCGAGCGAAAGCGTACCGTTTCGCCGTAGTTGGTGAACGCCACGTTGTAGAGCACGATGCGTCCGCGCGCCTGCGACGCGTGCGCGTCGAGATCCTCGAAGCCCTGCACGACGAGGACCTCGGCTTCGATCCCCTCCGGTGGCGTTCCGACGCTGTCGCCCAGTCCAAGCATCTCGATCGAATGCCGCACCGGTGCGACGATCTCCGCCGACTCGGTGCCGCGAACCCACTTCGGCACCATCACCTTTTCGGTATGCACGTTTTCGAGTCCATCGCGTTTCATCTCGCCGACCGCCCATTGAATGGCGCGATCGAGGGCCGGCGAGCCGCTGAGACGATTCCCGATGGTGTCGGTCAGCAGCGCCAGACGCTGCCAGGCAAACGTGCTCGCCGTCGCTTCCCCGATCAATCGCGCCGCCGGCTCGCGATACGTCTCGATCCAGCTCGCGTGCGTGCGCCGGTGATCCACCTGAGCGTTGGAAGTGGCACCCAGCAGGAACAGAATCGGAAATGCAGTGGCCCACCGTCGTCGCATCATCCGCACAAACCTCCGCAACTTCAAGCGTAACTCAATCCTCGAGTCGATTTGTACGTGGTCTCCGAATTGCACTCCGAGGCAGCGGTGCCGCACAGGCCGTCATCGCCGGGACCGGAACGAGGAGCGGGTGATGAGGCGACGCGGATTGCGACGGTGAGGCGATGATCATTCGACGAATGTGGATCGGGCTGTTCATGCTATTGATGCTGGCGCCCGGTGCGCGCGCGCGCAACAAACTGACGTTGAAAGTGTACCCGGCGGTGGCGTTTGCCCCTGCGCATGTCATCGTGTCCGCCACGATCGAAGCCGATGCGCAGAACCGGGCCGTCGAGATTATCGCGGAGTCAGACGATTACTATCGAAGCAGTGAAATCGAACTGGACGGCGACAGCGCGCCGCGCATGTCGCGGTTCGAGTTCCACAGCCTGCCTCCGGGCACGTACCACGTGAAAGGGATTCTTTACGGATCAAGCGGGCTAGAGCTCGCTGAAGTCGACCAGCAGGCCAACGTTATTCGGTCGAGCGCCGGCCACTAAAGCGTATTGGCAATGCGCGTGGCGGCCGCGGGCACCGCGCGCTCGGGCACCGGCGTGAAATCCTCGCCTGGATTGATGAACCGATCCTTCTCGAACCGATACTGTTTGTCGTACAGCTGTCGATAGCGGCCGTTCCTCGCGAGCAACTCCTCATGAGTGCCGCGCTCGACGATCTCGCCATGCTCGAGCACCAGGATCTGATCGGCGCTTTGAATGGTGGACAGGCGGTGTGCGATGACGAATGTCGTCCGTCCATGCCGCAGCGACCGAAGGCCGTCCTGAATCAGCGCTTCGCTCTCGCTGTCCAGGCTCGACGTGGCTTCGTCCAGGATCAGAATCCGCGGGTTGGCGAGAATCGCGCGGGCGATCGACACCCGCTGGCGCTGACCGCCCGACAGGCGGACGCCGCGCTCGCCGACGATGGTGTCGTAGCCGTGCTCGAACGCCTCGATGAACTCGTCGCAGTGCGCGATGTGGCTGACGGCCTTGATGTCCTCGCGCGTGGCGTGCGGCTGGGCGTAGGCGATATTGGCGGCGATCGTGCCGTCGAACAGGAAGTTGTCCTGCAGCACGACGCCGAGGCGGGACCGATAATCGCGCAGCTTCACCGCGGTGAGATCTTGGCCGTCGACCAGCACCTGGCCTGACTGGGGCCGGTTGAACGTCATCACCAGGCTGATCAACGTGCTCTTGCCGGATCCGCTCGATCCGACGAGGGCCGTGGTCGTGCCTGCCGGCGCGCGGAAGCTCACGCGGCGCAGCACCGGAACGCCGTCGGTGTACTCGAAGGTGACGTCTCGAAATTCGACGTCACCGCATACCGTCGGCATCGCGACGCGGGAGGCGTCCTCTTCATCTTCGGGCGCCATGCGTTTGATTTCACGGATGCGGTCGAGCCCGGCAAAGGCTTCGCTGATCTGCGTCCCGATTGACGCCAGCTGGATGACCGGCATCGTCATGAGCGCGGTGAAGGAGAGATACATCACGAGATCGCCGACCGTCATCGTGCCGTTGCGGATCGAATTGCCGCCGATCAGCATCATCGCAATGCCGGTGGCCCCGATCACGATCGAGGAGAACGACGTCACGGCCGAGACGCCGGTGAGCGACTTCGCGACGTTGCGGAACAACCGGTGCGCCCCTTTGGCGAACACGAGCTCTTCCCGCTTCTCGGCGGTGTACGACTTCACGATGCGCACGCCGCCGAGCGTCTCGGCCAGCCGCCCGGTCACCTCGGCGTTGATCTGTCCCCGTTCGCGGAAGAGCGGCCGCAAGCGGCTGAACGCCCGCGCCATGCCGCCGCCGAAGCCGGCGAGAATCACCACCGTCACCGCGGTGAGCTTCCAGTTGAGGTAGAGCAGCACGCCGAGCGCCAGCGCGGCGGTGACCACCGACCCGGTGAGTTGCACGAGGCCCGTGCCGACGAGGTTCCGGATGCCCTCCGCGTCCGTCATGATGCGAGAGATCAGGATGCCGCTCTTCGTCGCGTCGAAGTAGCGGATCGGCAGGCGCATCACGTGCGCCTCGACATCCTTGCGCATTTCGGTGATGGCGCGCTGGGCAGCGACCCCCAGCACCTGCGAGTTAGTGAACGCCGTCAGGGCATCGACGGTGGTCGCCGCCGCGGCCGCCAGGGCCAGCTTCGGCAGCAGATCCCAGTGCCCCTTGCTGATCACGTCGTCCATCAGATACTTGGTCGTGGTCGGCAGCACCAGGCCCGAGAGGCGATTGATGAGCATCAGCGCCAGGCCAAGCGCGAGGCGCCTGCGGTGAATCCAGATGAGGGATCGGGCCTCCTCCAGCGCGCCGCTGGTGAAGGCCTTTTTTTTCGCCGGGGCGGCCTCCGGCTGGGCCTGGACCGTCGACCGCGGTGTCCGTTCAGGGTGAGCCACGGTCTAGATCATATGCCGGGTCCCGGCGGCGGCGGCCTACCCGTTTGTGGAGGGAAGGGGTGATGGACCTGCCGGCGTGGCCGCGTCGTCTAAGATCCCCATATGTCAACCTTTCTGCAGGACCTGAAATTCGGCGCGCGGTTGCTGGTGAAATCGCCCGGGTTTACGACGGTTGCCGCGCTGTCGCTGGCGCTCGGGATCGGCGCCAACACGACCATCTTCACGCTGGTCAACGCCGTGTTGCTGAACCCGCTGCCGGTCGAGGATCCCTCGCAACTGGTGAGCCTCTTTACGACCGACGATCGCAACCAGAACAGCGCGTTCGGCTTCCTGCAGACGTCCCCGATGAACTTCAAGGATTTCCGGGACAAAAACGAGGTCTTTTCGGGCCTGGCCGGCCACACGGGCCTGCCGCTGAACATCAGCGGCGGCACCGGCGAGCCCGAGCAGGTCGCGGGCGAAATCGTCACCGGCAACTACTTCACCGTGCTCGGCGCCAAGCCGCTCATTGGCCGGGGTTTTGTCCCCGATGAGGATGCGATCCCGGGCGCGAAGCTGGTCTGTGTACTCGGGTACGGCGAGTGGCAGAAGCGGTTTGGCGGCGACGCGTCGATTGTCGGCCGCGCGATCACGGTCAACGGCCAGCAGTTCACCGTCGTGGGCGTCATGCCGAAAGGGTTCAAAGGCACCAACGCGATCGGCGCGCCGTCGCTCTGGGTGCCGTACATGACCTATCCGCAGACGACCAACGGGTTTTTCCTCGAATTGATCAAGCCGGACAGCCGGCGCGGCCTCGTCTTCAACGTGACCGGCCGGCTCAAGCCGGGCGTGTCGGTCCTGCAGGCGGAAGCGAACCTGAAGACGATCGCGCGCCAGCTCGCGCAGGAGTACCCGAACGAGAACCAGGGGCGGGGCGTCACGCTGATTCCGCTCGCCCAAGCGACGATCAATCCGGGGTTCCGGAGCAACGTCGTGGTTGCCGGCGGATTGCTGATGACGATCGTCGGCCTTGTTCTGTTGATCGCCTGCGCCAACGTCGCGAATCTGCTCCTCGCGCGCGCATCGGTCCGTCAGAAGGAAATCGCCGTGCGGCTGTCGCTCGGCGCGTCGCGGCGGCAGTTGATCCGCCAGCTGCTCACCGAGGGCACGCTGCTCGCGCTCGTCGGTGGCGCCGCCGGATTGTTGCTCGCCTACTGGGCGCAGGGTGTGCTGTGGTCGTTTCGTCCGCCGTTCCTGAATGCCGACGCGATCGACATTCACCCAGACGGGCGTGTCCTGCTGTTCACGATCCTCGTGGCCCTGGCGACCGGCATTCTCTTTGGCTTGGCGCCGGCCGTCGAGGCGTCGCGTCCGGACCTGGCCGTCGAGTTGAAGGAGAAGACGAGCGCCCCGACGCGTGGGCGCGGTCCCTTCAGCCTCAGGAATCTGCTGGTCGCCGGCCAGATTGCCCTGTCACTTGTCGCCCTGATCGGCGCCGGCCTCTTCCTGCGCAGCCTGCAGAACGCTCAGAAGATCAGCCCGGGCTTCGATGTCGATCACCTGGCCGTGCTGTCGTTCGATCTCGGCGCGCAGGGGTACACCGAGGAACGAGGCAAGCAGTTCCAGCAACAGGTCCTCGAACGCGTTGGGGCAATTCCGGGAGTTCAGTCGGCCACCCTTGGTAGTACGGTGCCGCTGTTTGCCGGTGGGTTTGCGCGGACGGTGTTTCTCGAGGGTCAGGACGCCTCGGATCGCCGGGCGGGCAAGCTGGTCCAGATCACCGTCGCCAGCGCCCATTACCTCGACACGCTCGGTATCCCACTGGTGCGCGGGCGGGCCCTGACCGAGATCGACCAGCCGAACACCCCGTCGGCGGTCGTGATCAACGAGACCATGGCCAAACGCTTCTGGCCAGACCAGGACGCGATTGGGAAGCGCTTTAAGTTCTTCGGC
>JBPYEE010000579.1:0-5901 GCA_051985095.1 Vicinamibacterales bacterium
TCACCGAAGCGGATCTGGCCGGCATGCAGGCGTTCGAGGACCCCGCGCTCCGCACGAATTACCGGGGCATCGACGTGTATGAGTGCCCCCCGAACTCACAGGGGTTCGTCATGCTCGAGGCGCTCAACATCCTCGAGGGGTTCGACCTCAAGGCCATGGGCCACAACAGCGCACCGTATCTGCACGCGATTACCGAAGCGCTGAAGCTGTCGTTTGCGGATCGAAACACCTATGTCGGGGATCCGAAGTTCGTCCCGAACATTCCGATGAAAGCGCTCCTGTCGAAAGAATACGCCGCGACGCGCCGCGCGCAGATCGATTCCAATCACGCAATCGTCGGCGAGCCGGCGCCCGGCAATCCGGGGCGCTTCATGACCTCGACGGCCCCCGCGCAGGCGAACCGCTACGCGGTGCCGCAGCCGGCGCCGGTGACCGTGGCGCCGTTCGACCCCGATGAGATCCTGCACCTGACGACGTACCTCGCGGTCGTCGACAAGGACCACAACATGGTCTCGGTGACCTCCAGCCTGCTGAGCGGCTTCGGGAGCGGCATGGTCGTCGACGGCGGCGGCTTCTTCCTGAACGACCGGATGAAGTACTTCTACCTCGATCCCGCCAACGTGAACGCGCTGCAGCCGGGGAAGCGCGTGCGCCAGACGATCAATCCCGCCCTGGCGCTCAAGGACGGGCGCCCGTATCTCGTGTTCGGCACGCCTGGCGCTGACACGCAGCCGCAGACACAGCTGCAGTTCTTTTTGAACGTCGTCGAGTTCGGGATGACCGTGCAGCAGGCGCTCGAACAGCCGGCGGTGATCAGCAACAGCTTCCGCGATTCGTACTATCCGCATAACGTGCTCGGCAAGCTGCTGACGCCGGCGATGCTCCCGCAGACGGTTCGCGACGGGCTGGCGGCCAAGGGGCACCAGCTGGATCTGCGCGATGTGAAGGGCGTCGGGTCGGTGAAGGGCATCATGATTCACCCGCGCACGGGCGTGCTGATGGGCGGCGTCAGCCCGACGGGGGATAGCTACGTGATGGCTTGGTGAGCGGCGGTTGCTCGCTCACTTGCTCGGGGTAAACGGCAGGTCGATCCAGTACGGCTCGTGCTTGATGGCGAACGTCAACCGAATGCTGGCCGCCTCGGGGGTCGTGACGGGACGGCCGCTCCCGATCCAGCTCTCCCCGGCGTCGTCAATCTGCATGACGATCCGCTCGTCGGCGATCCCGGCGCGGTGCACGATCAGCGCCACGTCCGAGGCGACCGCAGCCGGCAGATCCTCGCGAACGGCGTCGGTGAAGTAGACGTGGTGAGCCCGCCCGGTTCGATCGAGGACGACTTCGTAGTGCAGGTCTTCGCCCTTCATCATGACGATGCCGCCATGATGGGGGTTATGGTCGCCGTGCGGGATGGCTCCACCCGTCGGCGGCGCCACCACCGCGGACGCTGCCGGCACGATCTGGGCCGCCGCGGGCGCGACCGCCGGCGTCCGGCTGCATGAGGCGAAGACGGCGACGGCGGCCGCAGCCGCGAGCGGCCAGCTGACGCGCGATGACCCGAGAGCGCCGCGTCGCATGGCCCTCACTCGGACCGCAGCGCCTCGATCGGGTCGAGCCGCGACGCGCGCCGGGCCGGATAGAACCCGAAGAAGATCCCGATCCCCGCGGAGATGCCGAATGCCAGGCCGACCGCGCCCGCCGACATCCGCGCCGGCCACTCGAGCAGCAGCGTCAGCGCGAGAGCGGCGGCGAACCCGAGAACGATCCCGAACGCGCCGCCGACCGCGCTGAGCGTCAGTGCCTCGGTCAGAAACTGCATCAGGACGTCGCGCCGCCGCGCGCCGCACGCCCGCCGGACCCCTATCTCGCGGGTGCGCTCCTTGACGGCGACCAGCATGATGTTCATGATGCCCACTCCGCCGACCACGAGCGAGATCGCGGCGATGCCGGCGAGCAGCGCCGTCATCGTGGTGCTCGCGCGCTGCAGCGTCGCGTTCATCTCGGCCAGATTGACTTCGTCGAGCTTCGGCATGTTGGCGAGGACGAACGCGGCCACCGACGTGTACAACCCTTTCGTCAGCGCCTCGGAGGCCTGTGTCTTCACGGTGAAATCATCGGGCGCGCCCGCAGCCCCAAAGCCGCCCTGCGGCATCTGGTTGCCGGTAATCCCGGCCCGGCGCAGCCGTTCCACCGCGGCGTTGATATGGGAAGCGTGCCGCGACCGGAGCAGAGCGGCGGTGTCAGCCGCAATCCGCGATGCGTCGCCCGCCTGGGCCGCTTCGATGGTGATCATGTGGAGATAACTGATGCCGAGCGCGTCCTGTAACGCCGTGTACGGCACAAACGCCATCTCGATCTGATCCGGGTCGGCGGTGTCGGTGATGCCGCCGACCACAAAGGACTGCCCATGGATGACGACCGGCAACCCCACCGCTCTGGCCCCCGCTCCGAACAGCTGGTCCCGTGCCGTCCGCCCCAGCACGACGAGGTGGCGGCGGCTCGCGACGTCAGCCGACGAGAACCAGCGTCCCTCGTCGAAACGCCAGCCGTACATCGCGGCGAACGCGACATCGGTGCCGACGATCTGGCCGTAGTAGCGGTGCGGCCCCGACGCGATCCATCCCCGCAGCTTGACGCCCGGGGCCAGGCCCCTGATTCCGGGAACGGTCCGCGCGATCGCCTCGGCGTCTGCCGGCGTCAACGTCGTTGCGGCCCCGAGTCCGGTGGCGATCCGCGACTCCTCACCGCCGCGCGTGTAGTTTCCGGCATTGACGTGGATCAGATTCGTGCCGGCGGACTGGACGTCCTGCTCGACCGTCGCCTGGGCGCCGTTGCCGAGCGCCACCATCGTCATCACCGCCGCAACGCCGATGATCATCCCGAGCATCGTCAGGATCGTGCGGAGCGCGTTGCGGCCCAGGCCGGCGATTGCCAGGCGAACGCTCGTGCGCAGCATCCCCTACTCGTACCGGAGAGACTGAATCGGATCGAGCCCGGCGGCCTGGCGGGCGGGATACCAGCCAAAGAAAATGCCGACGGCGGCCGCGACGCCGACCGACACGACCACGGCGCCCGGTGAAATCGTCGTCGACCACTGCAGATAGCGGGAGAGTCCGCCCGCTGCGACGAGGCCGAGCGCGACGCCCACGATGCCGCCGGCGAGGCTCAGCGTCATCGCCTCGAGGACGAACTGCGAGCGGACGTCGCGTGCCCGCGCCCCGACCGCGCGCCGCACGCCGATCTCGCGCGTCCGCTCGGTGACCGAGAGCAGCATGATGTTCATGATGCCGATGCCGCCGACGACGAGGGAGACGGCGGCGATGCCGGCCAGAAGCGCGGTCATGGTCCGGGTGGCGCGATCCAGCGTTTTTCCCAGTTGTTCGAGCGTCACCTTATCGAGCCCCGCCGCGTTTCCGACGACGGCGCGCGCGACGTCCGGCCGCATGCCGCCTCGAGCCAGCGCCTGGCGCGCCTGCGTGGTGACGGTGAAATCGTCGGGCTTCTCCTGCGTAATGTGGTGCCGGCCGCGCAGCAGGGTCGTGACCTCGCTCATGATCCGCGACACCTCGCCGGTGGAGGCGGCGGTGATCGTGATGTCGTTGAGTTTCGCCAGGTTCAGCAGACGGTGGACCGTGGTGAACGGGAGGTACACGGCGTCGAACTGGTCGTCGCCGGGCGCCGGCGCGACCATCCAAGTCGTGGTCGTCACGACGCCGACCACCCGGAAGGGCTGCCGCCAGATCGAGATCTCGCGGCCCACCGGATTCTCGCCACCAAACAGCCGATCCGCGACGAGCGTGCCGAGGACGGCGACCTGCTCGGCCCGCGCCTGCTCGCGGCTGCTGAAGAACCGCCCGCGCTGGAAGGCCCAGGCGCGTCGAATCAGCGGCAGCTGCAGGTCGGTGCCATGGAGCCGCGTGAACCAACGCTTCTCGCCGGCCGCCACGTGCACGTTCTGATGCAGTCCCTCGGCGACGTACTGCACACCGCGGATGCGGCGGATCGCGTCGGCGTCAGCCGCGGTCAGCGTCGCCGCGGATCCGAGCCCCGCTTCGCTGTCGCCCAGCCGCTGGCGCGCCGTCGGATGATCGTGCTTTTCCATCGGATCGTCTTCGGGGTGAAACGCGAGCCGCAGCGGCGCCGTCCGGTCGGGTCTCCACGTCGCCAGCTGGATTGCCGGTTCGTCGCCGCGCCTCAGATGCGCCGACGGTTCGACAGCGCCGCCGCCGAAATCGTCGGTTGACTTCACCTTGTAGTTCCCGGCGGTGACCACGATGAGGTTCATGCCGGCTGCGCGGATTTGGTCGCCGATGGCCGCTTCGGCGCCGGTGCCGATCGCAATCATCGCCAGCACCGCGGCGACGCCGATCGTCATGCCGACGATGGTCAGCGACGTCTGGAGACGATTGCGCCGCAGCGCGCGAACGGCGATGGCGAAACTCGATCGTAACGGCACCTGATGCTCCCCTGGGAGAGGTGGAAAGTCACCGCCCGGACTCCGACGCGGCCGCGGCCAGCTCCACAGCCGCCGCGCGGTAGGAGGCGTTCGCCTGATCGGTTACGAGACGCCCGTCGGTGAAGCGGATGATCCGCGATCCGTACTCGGCGACCTGCGGTTCATGCGTGATGAGGACGATTGTAATCCCGCGCTCGGCGTTCAACCGCTGGAAGATCTCCATGATCTCGACGCTCGTCCGGCTGTCGAGATTTCCAGTCGGCTCATCGGCCAGCAGAATGGCGGGGTCGTTCAACAGCGCCCGCGCGATGGCGACACGCTGCTGCTGGCCGCCCGAGAGCTGGTTCGGGTGATGGCCCGCGCGGTCGGCCAGGCCGACGGCCGCCAGCGCGCGGAGTGCGCGTGCGCGCCGCTCGGTCGGCGCGACGCGCATGTGGTGCGCATACAGCAGGGGCAGTTCCACGTTCTCGACGGCCGTGGTGCGCGCCAGCAGGTTGAACCCCTGAAACACGAATCCAATCTGGCGGTTTCGAATTGCCGAGAGATCGTCGTCCGAGAGCTGCGACACATCGCGGCCGTCGAGATGGTAGGTGCCGCCGGTCGGCCGGTCGAGACAGCCCAGAATGTGCATGAAGGTGGACTTGCCGGACCCCGACGGCCCCACGACTGCAACGAACTCGCCACGCTGAATCGCAAGGGTGACGCCGCGGAGGGCATGCACCGGCGTGCCCTCCATGGCGTAGGTTTTCGTCAGCTCACGCGTCTCGATCAGTGCCGCCGCCTTCATCAGTCGTTGGTCTTTCGCCCCGCCGCCGGCGGCGCTCCGTTCTTGCCGGCGACGTTGTAGAAAATCGCCGCCTGCGCCTTCTCGGCGCCCGCCATGCCGTACACCTTGCCGGCGCCTTCGATGACGTAGTACTCGTTGGCCGCATGAGCGCCGCCGCCGTGTCCGGCGCCGCCCATCCCGATCGGCATCGAGACCGGCGCGACACGCTGCCCGACCTCCTCGTTGGAGAACAGGTACGACGGCCAGTAGCCGCCGAGGATCGTCGCGTACTGCGCCGGCTCCCCGTGCGGAATGTTGAACTGGTCGTACATCTGCGTCATCGCGCGGGCGATGTCGGTGTCATACGACATCTTCGACCAGGGCACGTCGCCGATCACCTTCAGCTCGACATCTTTGTATCCGTTGCGATCGAGCTGCTCGCGGATGCGCTTGACCATCTCGAGGCCGTTCATCTTCGGGATGTAGCGCATGTTGTGCTTCGAGGTGATCTTGTTGGGCAGGATCGCGCCGGCGCCGCCCGCATACATGTTGCCGCCCCAGATGCCGTCGAGGTTGAACGATGTGCCGTAGCGGCCCATTTTCAGCATCGTGAACGGATCGTCGGCGATGAAGCGCGCCACGCCGAGATTCTCCGCGGCGATCTTCATGTCGGTTTTCGCGG
>JBPYEE010000580.1:0-3780 GCA_051985095.1 Vicinamibacterales bacterium
TCTCCTTCGTTGACGGACGCGGATCGCCCGTCACGCCGTTGTTGACTCTCGGCGGCGCATTGGGATCCTGACCGCGCCGGCCGCCGCCCCGCTGCGGCGTCTCGCCGCGCAGGCGCGCATCGCGCGCGGCCTTCCACTGTTCCGGCGTGACGCCCGTCGGATCGAACGGCACGGTCTTGTACGTCGGCCGCACGTACATCCCTTCGACCGGCTGCATCCAGAGCATCTCGGAGGTCTCCATCATCGCGCCGTGACCGCCGATCGGCAGCTTGTGCTCGAACAGATACAGGTCGACGTCTTCATGCGTCTTGTTGTAGAAGTCGCCGACGTAATACACGTGGATGCCCCTCGGCGACAGCTTGCGATCCTCTTCCTCGGCCGCCGTTTTCATCTCCTCCTGCCCGCCGCCGTGGTCGCCGAGCACGAAGATGTCCTTGAAGCCATTCATCGCCATGCTCTCGATTTCGGCGATCTGGACCTGCTTGAAGACGTCGGCCGGCATCTGAATCGCGCCCGGCTGACTGGTGCCCTCACGCAGACCGGTCGCGTTGATGGCAATCGGCAGCACGGGCGCCACCAGCGTCTTGCCGACCCGCCTCGCGATTTCATCGGCGTGGTGGTGGGCCATGATCGTATGTCCGCCCAGTACATCCTGCGGACCGCGCTCCTCCGTCCCCCCGGTGACCAGCAGAATCGAGGTCCAGCCGTTGTGCAGCCGCTCGGTGACTTCCGTATGGGTCAGCAGTTCGAGGTCGACGACTTCGCTGACGGTGAACGTCCTCGGCATCTGCGCGAACGCAACGGTCGTGACAATGACCGACGCGCACCCGATCGTGGCGATCGTTTTCATAAGCACTCCTGTCCGGCCGATGATTTTATTACAGGCCAGCGACAGAGAGCCCCTTGTCGCCAATCGTCACCGGGTGGGCGCCGAGCGGGCGAGCCAGCCGATCAGCCGGCGTGCCGATTCCGCGGATCGGCGTACAGCTCGGCGAACGCGGCGTCGCACGCGGCCGCGTACTCGTCGCCGGCGCGGAGGATCGGCTGGAGGCACGGCTCGTCTTCGCCCTCGAGCGAACAGCCGCTCTCGAGACAGGGATCGCCGGCGCTGCCGCACGCCGCCGTCAATTCCTTCTCGATGGCGGTGCATCGGTCGAGGAAGATTCGTCGCGCACCTGGCGCGAGGCGGTTGGCGAGCGCTTGCTTGGTGCTGGTGGCCATCGGAACCCCTCCTGGCCACCAGCTGGGCAACTCTTATGCCTGGGATTTCGTCGGATTTCCGGCAAGCGCTGCCTTGATCCGCTCGCGCGTGAAGGGCGCCTGACGGATTCTCACCCCGGTCGCGTCGAAAATCGCGTTGCCGACCGCCGCAGCGACCACGGTAATTGCCGTTTCGCCGGCGCCTGTTGCCGCGACACCGGTCCGGTTGATGAGGACCGACTCGATCGTGGGGACGTGGAATCCCAGTGGCAGCGACGTGTAGGTCCGCCAGTCCACCGAGGTCACTTTCCGGTCGTCCCATCTCACCTCTTCGCCGAGCGCCCGGCTCAGGCCCTGCAGCGCACCGCCCTCGAGTTGATTCTTCATCCCGTCGGGGTTCGTGATCGGCCCGCAGTCCTGCGCGACGACGATCCGCGTGGCGCGAATGTCTCCCGCCGACGGATCGACCTCGACCTCGACCACCATCGCGACGTACCCGTTATCGCCTTCGTAGGCGACACAGGCCATCCCGCGACCGCGGAGAACGTCTGTCGCGGACGGCGGCGACCGGCGGACTGCGGGACGCTTCTGCCAGTTCGCCGCCTGTGCCGCACGGCTGACGACCTCCTTCAGTCGTGGGTCCGCCAAGTGGCGCAACCGGTAGTCGACCGGGTCGGTGTTCACGTGCGCCGCAATTTCGTCGAGGAAGGACTCGTGCGCAAACGTGTTCTGCAACCGTGCCGGCGATCGCAGGGGGCCGGTAAAAAATGGCGATTTGATGGTGTGGGTCAGCACGCGCTCGCTTTTCACCGTCCCGGCGCCCGCGCAGCTGCCGGCGATGCAGCCGGCGACGTAGGAGGGGACGGCGTTGCTGCCGTTGCGCAGCTCGCCGCTCGGCTCGGTGGCGCGACGGGGCGTGACAGTCGCCGGCTCGTAGCCGACCAGCTCACCGGTGACCACATTGCCCGGCTGGTTGTACCCCGGCCGCCCGCCCTTCGACACGGACCACGACTCACAGTCCCAGGCGACGATCGTCCCGGCGGCATCGACGCCGGCGCGCTGGTCGATGACGGTGGCGAAGCCATAGTTTTCCCACGCCATTTCGTCCTGGCGGGAGAGCTGCACGCGGACCGGTTGCCCGACTGCCTGCGACAACAGCGCCGCGTCGTACGACACGGTATCGGCTCCGTTGATGCCGTAGCAGCCGGCGCCGCGGGTAAAGATGACGCGCACGTTCTCCGGCGCCGTGCCGAGCAGCAGCGCCACGCCGTTTCGGGTCGGATACGCCGATTGCGTCGCCGACCACACGGTCGCCTGGGAGCCGCGCACGTCGGCGACGGCGCATGAGGTCCCCATCGATCCGTGCATCTGATAGGGATAGCGGTACGTCGCCTTGATCACCGACGCCGATGCGGCGAGTTTGTGTTCGGTGTCGCCGGAGTTCACGACGAGGGCGTCGCGCGCAGGCTGCCGCCGGAGATCGTCGTAGAAGCTGGCAAACGGGGGGAGCCCCGTTCCGCCCGACCAGGTGACCTTCAGCTGGTTCGCCGCCTGAATCGCCTGCCACCATTTCTGCGCGACCACTCCCACGAAATTCTTGCGAACCACCACCTTGACCACGCCCGGCAGGTCACGAACCGAGCCGTCATCGACGCTCACGACGGCGGCACCCACCGCGGGCGGACGCACGACGCGGCCATGCAGCATGCCGGGGACGCGAACGTTGTGCACGTATTCGAGCGCGCCGGTGGCCATGGCGGCCATGTCGACGCGCATCGCCGGCGTGCCGAGGACCGTCCATTGTTCCGGGGTCCGGCGTTTGGCCGTCGCGCTGAGGGGCAAGTTGAATTTCTTTCCGGCGACGAGCTCGCCGTAAGAGATCCGCCTGGTGGCGTCATTCGACACCCGGACGACACCGTCGGCCGCGATCAGCCGGTCGGGCGCGACGCCGAGTCGCGCGGCCGCGAGCCGGATGAGTGCCTCGCGCGCGGTGGCGGCGGCCTGCGCAAGGCTTTTCTCGTTGAAGTTCGTCGGTGTCGACTGGCTGCCCGAGGTCGTGCCCTGATCGGGCGTCATCGAGGTGTCGCACTGGATCAATTTGATGCGCGCCAGCGGTACCCCCAGCTCCTCGGCCACCAGCTGCATCTGGGCCGTCATCATGCCCTGTCCCAGCTCACACTTCCCCGTGTACGCCGTCACGGTACCGTCGGCCGCCACGGCGATCCACGAATCGAGCTGGCGCGGGTCGATGCCCGAGTTGCGTGTGTCGAACGGGCCCTGTGCGATGCCGACGCGCTCGAGCGCGGCGGCCGCGCCGAAGCTCACGATCAACGCGCCGGAGGTCTGGAGGAATTGACGGCGCTTCATGACCGCCTCTCCTGATACCGCTTGATCGCTCGCAGCATGCGCGCGTGGGTGAAACAGCGGCAGAGGACGTTCGACAGGGCCTGCTGGACGTCGCGGTCGGACGCCCGCGGATTCTGATCCAGCAAGGCTTTCGCCGTGAGGATGACCCCGTTCAAACAGAAGCCGCATTGCGCTGCCTGCTCGTCGATGAACGCCTGCTGGATCGGATGTGGT
>JBPYEE010000581.1:0-37159 GCA_051985095.1 Vicinamibacterales bacterium
CGGGTTCCGGCCAAACCCGGGCGCCGCCGTGTCATTCCAGTGGAATTCGCCGCCGCCGGGAACCGCAGCCGACTATCTCAACGCCCCGACGGTTCGCCGGTTCAAGACCCTGGCGGACTACAGTGCCGCGACCGGACAGGACACGCACAGCATCCTCGTCGACTTCACGGTCTTCGCGCATGTGCCGCCGCCGGACATGAGCGATCCACAGCGGCTCTACGATCCCGCGCGTTTTGATTTTCGTCTGTCGCCCGGCTCGCCTGCCATCGACGCGGGAATCGTCATCCCGAACATCACCGACGGCTTTACGGGACGCGCTCCAGACCTGGGCGCGTTCGAAGTCGGACAGCCGCTGCCGCATTATGGCCCCCGGCCGGCGGCGTCGCTCCCGTCGCGAAGCGAATCGTCGAGGTAACGTGGCGGTCCGACTGGTGCGCGGCCGGTCGGCCGTGCACGGCGCCGGGGTGTTCGCCGGCCAGCCGATCCCGAAAAACATGCGGATCATCGATTATGCGGGCGAGCTGATTCGAAACGACAAAACGTGTGAAGCGCGCGAGGAGCGCTATCTCAGAGAGGGCTGCATCTGGGTGTTTCGCGTCAACCGTGCATGGAGCCGCGACGCGAACGTGGGCGGCAATATCGCGCGGTTCATCAACCACTCGTGCACACCGAACTGCTATTTTCAGGTGGTGGACAAGACGATCTGGATCCGGGCGGCGCGAACGATTCGTCGGGGCGAAGAACTGACCTACGACTACAGAACAATCGGTGACCGCACGATTCCGTGCCGGTGCCGGCCCGGGTGTCCGAACAAGATCTGAGCGGTGAGGCGGCCACGACCCGATGGTCGCGGCCGCCGAACTGGTTAGAGCGCGGCCGTGGTGGTCTTCTTCAGACCATCGAGCGTGCGCGCGACGCTCGTGAGCGCCGCCTCGAGCGTCTTGCGCGACGTCGCGATGTTCATGCGGGCGTGGTTCGCGCCGCCCAGGCCGTACGTATTGCCGCTGTTCAGGGCGACTTTCGCGTTCTTCGCCAGCCAGCGCACAGTCGCTTCTTCCGGTGTGATCGGATTGCCGTTGCGCCCCTTCGATTCGGCTGCGGCCAGTCCCTTCGCGTCGATCCGATTGGCGACCTCGGTCAGATCGATCCACATCAGGTAGGTGCCCTGCGCCTTCCGGTTGATCTTGATCATCGGGATGTTGGCGGCGATGAACTTCTGGGCAAAGTCGTGGTTGCCGTCGATGTAGTCGACGCACTGATTCAGCCAGTCCTCGCCGCCCTTGTACGCCGCCTGGCTGGCGACCATGCCGAGCGTCGACAGATCCGCACGATTCATCGCTTTGACGCGGGTGATGAAGTCCATGTTATCGGAGAAGAACCAGGCGCACTTCATCGCGGCCAGCCCGAACGACTTGCTGGCGGCCTTGAAGGTGATGCTGTTGTTCACGACCGCCTTGTTGGGCAGCGTCGAGAACGGGGTGTACTTGTTGCCCTTGGTGACGAAGTCGCAATGAATCTCGTCGGAGAGGACCACAACGCGTTTGCGGAGGCAAATTTCGCCGAGGCGCATCAGATCGTCGGGCGACCACGTGTTGCCGGTCGGGTTCTGCGGATTGCACAGGATGAGCGCATTCGTTTCCATGCTGATCCGCTTCTCGAAATCGTCGAAGTCGATCTGGTAGCGGCCGTCGACGACCTTCATCAGGCTCTCTTCCGGCTTCGTCCCCGTGTAGCGCAGGTCGCCGTAGAACCCGTTGTAGGTCGGCGTCGTCAGGAGAACTTTGCTGCCCGGGGGGCAGAAGGTCCGGAGGGCTGCAATCAGGCCGGGATGCACGCCGGTGGTGATCACCACCGATTCCGGATTGACATTGATGCCGTACCGTTTCTTGTTCCACGCGACGATGCCGTCGGTAAACGAGTGCGGCATGTCGAGGTAACCCCAGTTTTCATGCTGAATGCGGTCCTGAAGCGCCTTGGTAATCACCGGCGCACAGCGGAAATCCATGTCCGCGATGCCCATGCCGGCGACGATCGTTCCCATTTCGTTCTGTTTGAGCGCCTGATCCCACTTGACCGAATCGGTCCCCAGCCGGTTGTACGGCGTGTCGAAATCAAACTTGCCGTTGGCATCGGCGGGGGCGGACGCCAGCGCAGCAGCAGCGCTCGCGCTCAGCGACGTCCCGGAACCCACCGCACCTACGAGCGCCGTCAGTCCGGCATTACGTAAAAAAGATCTGCGATTGAGGCCGTCGGTCTGTGACATGGATGTGCTCCTCAGGCGGAGAGTCTACACCCAATAGGCAGATCCGGAGAGACTTTCTGGTGACGTGCGGGCCTACCGGCTCAACGATTTGCGGCCGCGGATTTCAGCTGCATCTCCTTCTGGCCGCGCAGGATCGAGCACCAATCCTTGTGTTCGGCAATGGGCATACCGCACTCGACACACACGCGGACGCGGGGCTTTGGTGGCTCGTTCTTCCCGAACAGGCGTTTCAGCAAAGACATGCACCCTCCAGGGTCGTCGTATAGTCGTTGAGACGTTAGACGGGTGGAAACGGTTCAAGGTTGGCGGGTTTCTCAGAAATGCGGTATAGGCTGGATTGGACACTGTGAGCATCCGCGTCATCCTCGTGGACGACCATCCGATTGTCCTGCAGGGTCTGCAGCATCTCTTCGCCCGGCAGGACGATTTCGAGGTCGTGGCGGCCTGCCCCGACGCCGACACGGCGTTCGAAGCAGTGCGCGCGAAGCACCCCGATGTCCTGGTCCTCGACGTCCGGATGCCGGGCCGCGACGGGGTGGATCTGCTGCGCACGCTCAACCGCGAGAACGCTCTCTGCCGCACGGTGCTGCTGACGGCGGCGATCACCGAGGATCAGATCGTCGATGCCGTGAAACTCGGCGCCTCCGGCGTCGTCCTGAAGGAGTCGCCGCCAGAGCTGCTCATCGAATGCGTGCGGCGGGTGAGCCAGGGCGAGCAGTGGATCGACCGCGACATGGTCACGCGCGCCTTTCGCACCGTACTCGATCGCGAAGCGGCGTCGCGCGACGCGTCGCAGCCGCTGACGCCGCGGGAGATCGAGATCGTCCACATGGTGGCCCAGGGGCTGCGCAATCGCGCGATCGCCGAACGCCTCTCGATCTCCGAGGGGACCGTCAAGGTGCACCTGCACAACATCTACGAAAAACTCGGCGTCGATGGCCGCCTCGAGCTGGTGCTGGTCGCCCAGCAGCGCGGATTGGTTTGACGGGATTGCCTTGACATTGCCGCGCCCCGGCGTACATTCGGGGTAGGTTGCGTAACGCCCTGTAGGTTCTCGCGAGTCGCGGCTGGTCAGGCTTCATCGCCACCAACGCCGCAGACGTCGCTCCCTCGATCGCGCCTGAAATGGCGAGACGAGGTGAGCCGCTCGCCGATGGATCGCAGGGCGTTCGCTTGTTCAGCTCGTCTTCTTCACCTGCGCCAGGAGGGCCGTCAGGAT
Organism: Vicinamibacterales bacterium; assembly: GCA_051985095.1. Classification (GTDB taxonomy): domain Bacteria; phylum Acidobacteriota; class Vicinamibacteria; order Vicinamibacterales; family CAVVIG01; genus Gp6-AA45. The sequence continues at coordinate 3,483 of JBPYEE010000581.1, forward strand.
CTGGGTATATCGCTCGTCCGCGTTCGAGAACGCCTTCGTATAGTCCTGCTCGCTCAGTTTCTGCCGCTTCCAGTCACCGTCGAACGCTGTCGTCTTTCCCCCTTCTTCGAAGGTGTCGGATCCCTGATTCTCGCTCGCCTTCGCTTTCAGCCCGTCGGCGCCGACATCCATGATGAAGATTTTCGTCGCCGCAATCGATGCGCTATTGAGATCGATATAGGTATCCCGGAACTCTTTTTTTGCCAGGCGGTCGTTGAGCACTTGCGGCGCCGAGAACCTTGCGGAGACCACGAGGAGTTGCGCGTTCGGGAAGTAGAGCGCCGCGCAGAACACGTCCGGAGCCGAGGGGTCCTTCGCCGCGATCGCATCGAGTTTGCCGGCGTCAAGCGCGGCGGCGAGCTGCTTGGCGAGCGCGGCGGATTTCGATTCCTGCGCCAACGCGGTGGTCGACAGCAGTAAAACGACGGACAGCGAACGGAGCAGGATTCGCGTCATACGGGCCTCCCGGGGTGTTGTGTGAGAGCGTTGTACACCCAACGGGGGGGCCGGTTCCAGGGGTTTAGCGAGGTTAGATGAAGAGCGCGTCGTCCTCTTCGGAGCGCGTCGGACGGCGCCGTCCGGTCTGGCGCAGGTCGCGGATCGCCCGAAAAGCCGCCTTGAAGGCGCTCAGGAGCGCCCGCCCTTCCCGGGCCGGCTTGCCGAGCGACGCCTGCACGCTGTTCAGCGCCTCGTCGACCCGGAAGGCGATGTCACCGAAAAGCTTATCGGCGCGCTCCACCTGCGCGGTCGCAAGCGTCGCCGCCCGCGAGGCGTCGCGCGCGATCGCATTGAGGTGATCGAACGCGGGCTTGATCTCCCGCTCGACGGTGCCGATCAACCTGGTCACCCGCCGGACCGCCAACCCCAGGGTCACGCAGACGCCAACCTGGACGATCGCCAATGCGAGCGTTGCCACCGCGATTACGCCGAGGAAAATCTCACCCCACTGGCTCACGCGTTCTCTCGTGTGCGCGCCTGCTGATACGCTTCGCGGCCGCGCTCGATCGCGGTGTTGAGCGTCTCGCGGCCCTGGTTCAGCATGTCGCGGCCCTTGGCCGCCGCATCGGCGGCCCGGTCGCGTCCTTCGCGGGCCTTCTCGCCGAGGAATTCGCGTGTCTCGGTGCCGGCTGCCGGGGCGTATAACAGCGCCACGGCCGCGCCCGCGACCGCGCCCAGCAAGAACGCCAGCAGCACGCTTCCCGCTCCAGCCCCTTCATCGCGCGACATTGTCGGTCTCCTAGAAAATGCTGACCCTCACGTTCAGGTAGCGCCGCGGGTCCTGCTTGATCGCGGCCAGCAAAGCCTGGAATTCGAGCACCGTTTTGTTCATGTTCTCATATAACTGCTTATCTTTCAGCAACTGTCCCGCCGTGCCCTCGCCGTCGTTCAATCGCGTGACGAGCTGATCGAGCTGTCCGGTGAGGTCGCGCACCCCGTCGTAAAGCGCGCTGTCGGTCAACAGTTTCCCGGCCGTCCCCTGCCCGTCGTTGAGCCGTGCGGTCAACGTCTGCAGATTCGTGGTCGCGCCGGCCAGCGAATCCGCAAAGGTCCGATCGTTCAACAGTCGACCGATACTCCCCTGGCCGGCGTTCAGACGCTCGGTCACGCTCTGCAGATTCTTGAGCGACGCATTCAGGGAGTCGATGGTCTGGCGATCGTTGATCAGGCGGCCGAGGGAGCCTCGCCCCTGCTTGATCGTGGTGGTGACGTCATTGGCCGATGCCACGAACGCCTGGAGTTCGCTGAACAGCCGGTCGTCGGTCATCAGCTTGCCGATCGTCCCTTTCCCGGCCCGCACGTCTTTCACCAGGCCGGTGATTTCGTCGATGCCGGCGACCGCGGTGTCGGTGATGTCGGCGATCGACCCCTTGGCCCGGCCCGTTGGCACGTACCCGCCGTCCGGGATGGGGGTCCCGTGCGACGCGGGCCTGATGTCGATCGCCGCCTGCCCGAGCAGCGACACCGACCCGAGCGTCGCGAGCGATTCGTCGGTGATGCGGTTCCGGATGTTCTTGTTCACCTCGAACCTGACCTCAACCTCCTCGCCGACGATGTCGACCTGTTTCACGCTGCCCACTTCAACGCCCGCCAGACGCACCGGCGAGCCCGATGTCAACCCCGCGACGTCCGGAAACTTCGCTCTCAAGTTGTAGCGCTGCCAGAAGAAGCCTCGCGTGCCGGTGAGGCTGAAGATCAAGACCGCCGCGATCACGATCGCGGCGATCGTCAGGACCCCGATGCGTAGTTCCGACCAGGCAAGCGAGCGGGTTCGCGGCATAAATCCTCAGCTGAGAAACTCCCGAATATACGGATGCTGCGACGTGCGGAGGGCGCCGGCGTCGCCTTCGAAAATGATGAGACCATCGCGGAGCATGATGAATTCCGCTTCCTGCTCCTTGCCCGGGGTGGCGGGGACGATGTGGACCGTCCCGGCGCTGTTGCGCACCGCCATGTGCGTGGCGACGTAGAAGGCGTCGCGCAACTGATGCGTCACAATGATCGAGCTCACGCCCTCGAGGTCCCGCAGCTTGATCATCTCGTCATTCACGGTGTTGGCCGTGATCGGATCGAGCCCCGTCGTCGCTTCGTCGTACAGCATGATGCTCGGCCTGAACGCCATCGCGCGCGCGATCGCCACGCGCCGTCGTTGACCGCCCGACAACTCCGACGGCATCTTGTCGATGTGCTCGAGCAGGCCGATGAAGCCGAGCACTTCCTCGACCCGGTGGTCGATGTCGGCCAGCGGGAGCTCGGTTTCCTCGTAGAGCTTGTATCCGACGTTCTCCCGCACGGTCAGCGAATCGAACAACGCCCCTTCCTGAAAGATCATGCCCAGGTCGCCACGCACCGACATCAGCTGCGCCTCGGTCAGCTGGTCCACGCGCTGGCCGTTGACCCAGACGACGCCGGCGTCGGCACGCCACAACCCGACGATGATCTTGAGCGTCGTCGACTTTCCCGATCCGCTGGCGCCCAGGATGATCTTCGTGTGCCCTTTGATGACGGTGAAGGTCAGATCCGCGAGCACCACCTTGTCGTCGAACGCGAGGCGCACGTGATCGAACACGACGACCGGCGCACCCGGCTCGGACAGGATCTCTCTCGCCGTGAGAAGACGGCTCGTCATGGATACAGCACTTGGATGATCAACTGTGTTACGAAGAAGTCGACGGCGATCACCGCCACCGATCCCGCCACGACCGCGACCGTCGTTGCCCGGCCGACGCCCTGGGTGCCGCCGTGCGTTCGCAGGCCGACATGGCACGCGATTGTCACGATCACGAAGCCCAGCACAAACGGCTTGATGAGACCCATCCAGACGTCTTCCATGTACAGCGCCCGGGTCACCGACGACCAGTACACGCCGGACGCCACCTTCAGCTGAAAGGTCGAGACGACCCAGCCGCCCAGGATGCCGACGAAATCGGACATGATCGTCAGCGCGGGCGTCATGAAGAACCCGGCCAGCACCCGGGGAACCACGAGCTTGCGGACCGGATCCGTGCCGAGCGCGCGGAGCGCATTGATCTGGTCGCTGACGGCCATTGACCCCAGCTCAGCCGCGATACCGGACCCGACGCGTCCGACCAACATCAAGCCGGCGAGCACCGGCCCGAGCTCCTTGATCATCGAGGCGCTGACGAGCCGGCCGATGACGGGCCGGGCGCCGAATTGATCGAGCGTGAGGCCGCTTTGCGACGCCAGCGCCATGCCGGTGAACAGCCCCGTCAGCAGGACCACGGTCAGCGAACCGAAGCCGATGAGATCGAACTGCTCGACGACGTCGTGGTAGTAGAACGGGCGCGAGAACACGCCGGCAGCCGCCGCGTACACCAGATTGACGTACTCCTGCGCTTCGAGCGCGGCGTTCTTCAGCCAGCGTGCGAGGAGGCCCATCACGCCGCGCTGAGCTCCGGATTGCGCAACCGCTTGATCGTGTCTCGGATGGCCGCCGCCTTCTCGAAGTCGAGGTTGGCTGCGGCCGTTTTCATCTCGAGCTGCAGCTGCGCGATGTATTGATCGAGTTCCGCCTGTGTTTTGAACCGCTTCGTGCCGTCGTGCGGATCGGCCGGCGTCAGATAGTCCCGCTCATAGACACTCGACATCACTTCATCGATCTGCTTGATGATCGACTGCGGCGTGATGCCGTGTTCCTCGTTGTAGGCGTGCTGCAACGCGCGCCGCCGCTCGGTTTCGCTGATGCAGGCGCGCATCGAATCGGTCACGACGTCGGCGTACATGATGACCTGACCGTTGACGTTCCGCGCCGCGCGCCCGGACGTCTGAATGAGCGAGCCGCCGGAGCGCAGAAAGCCCTCCTTGTCGGCATCCAGAATCGCGACGAGCGACACTTCCGGCAGATCCAGGCCCTCTCGGAGCAGGTTGATCCCGACCAGCACATCGAACTCGCCGCGCCGCAGATCCCGCAGGATTTGGACGCGCTCGAGCGTCTCGATGTCTGAATGCAGGTACCGGACCCTGACACCGAGCTCCTGGTAGTACTGGGTCAGGTCTTCCGCCATCCGTTTGGTCAAGGTCGTCACCAGCACCCGCTCCCTGCGCTCCACGCGGGCCCGGATCTCCTGCAGCAGGTCGTCGACCTGCCCGCGCACGGGCCGCACCTCGATCGGCGGATCGATGAGCCCGGTGGGCCGGATGATCTGCTCCACGACGACCCCTTCCGACTTGGACAGCTCATAGGGTCCGGGCGTGGCCGACACGAAGATCACCTGCCGGACCCGCGATTCCCACTCCTCGAAGTTGAGCGGACGGTTGTCGAGCGCCGACGGCAGCCGGAACCCGTACGCCACCAGGACTTCCTTCCGCGAGCGGTCGCCGTGATACATGCCGCGGACCTGGGGCACCGTCTGGTGGCTCTCGTCGACAATGATGAGCGAGTCGTTCGGCAGGTAATCGAGCAAGGTTGGCGGCGGCTCGCCGGGCGCACGGCCCGTCAGGTGACGCGCGTAGTTCTCGATGCCATGGCAATAGCCGATCTCCCGGATCATCTCGAGGTCGAACATGGTCCGCTGATGCAACCGCTGCGCTTCGAGCAGACGGCCTTCGGACTCGAGCTGCGCGCGGCGCCAGCCCAGCTCTTCCTTGATGGTCTCGACCGCACGCTTCGTGCGATCGCGCGGCGCCACGAAGTGCGACTTGGGATAGACGGCAATCTTGTCGTGCTTGCGGATCGCCTTGCCGGTCAACGGGTCGAAGGAGGTCAGTTCGTCGACTTCGTCGCCAAAGAGTTCGATCCGCAGTCCCTGTTCTTCATAGGAAGGGATGACCTCGATGACATCGCCGCGGACCCGGAACGTGCCGCGGGCGAAGTCATGGTCGTTGCGTTCGTACTGAATCTCCACCAGCTTGCGCAGCACCTGCTCGCGCCCGATGCGCTGTCCCCGTTCGAGCGGCAGCAGCATGCCGTAGTACGCTTCGGGTGATCCCAGGCCGTAGATGCACGACACGCTGGCGACGATGATTACGTCGCGGCGCTCGAAGAGCGACCGCGTCGCCGACAGCCGCATGCGATCGATCTCGTCGTTGATCGTCGCTTCCTTCTCGATGTACGAGTCGGTTGCCGGCACGTAGGCTTCGGGCTGATAGTAGTCGTAGTAGCTGACGAAGTACTCGACCGCGTTTTCGGGAAAGAAGCGGCGGAATTCCTGGAACAACTGCGCGGCGAGCGTCTTGTTGTGGACCATGACGAGCGTCGGGCGGTTCACGCGCGCGATCGCCTGCGCCATCGTGAAGGTCTTGCCCGATCCGGTCACACCAAGCAGCGTCTGATACCGATCGCCGCGATTCAGCCCCTCGACGAGTTCGCCGATCGCTCGCTTTTGGTCGCCAGCAAGCGTGAATTCGGAGACGAGATTAAAGCGGTCGTACACCGAGGGCATGCAACCTTCAATCGTAACATCTGCACACAATTCTGCACATCTGCGGAGCGTATAATCGTCAACTGGTGCGGTGTCTGGCGGTTTGTCAGGACGAATTGGTCATCAGGATGCTCGACGAGATCCTGCTGCCCGGCTTCGAAGTCGAGTTCATCGTAGAACAACGACCGCTGGCTCGCCGTCTGCACGACGCCCACGTGACCGTCACCCTCGGCGATCCGCGGCGCACCGACACGTGGTTGAAAGCGGATCTCGGGCCGAGCACCTGCGTCGTCGTGGAGGACAACGGCCGGCGCAACCTGCGCAAAATCCTCGAAGCGATTCGCGACGCTGGCGGCACGCTCATCTACGTCCTGGGCATCGGCGCGAGCGCCAAGCGCGCAGACGAAGTCCGGGCGGAATTCCCAGACGTCTCGTACCTGTCGATGGCGGAGCTCTTCGGCGGTCCGTTGATGACCGAGTTCAGCCGGTCGCTGACACGCGCCCGCGTTCAGCAGTATCAGCGCTACCTCGCCGACGCGGATCGGGTCCTGATCATGCTGCACAATGACCCGGATCCGGACGCCATGGCCAGCGGCCTCGCGCTGCGCAACATCCTGCGGCGCACCAAGACGACGGCGATCATCGGCGCCATCCACGGCGTCAGTCGACCCGAGAACCTGCGGATGGTCAACCTTCTCGACATCCACGTGGAGACCATCAGGCCCGAGTCGCTGAAGGAGTTCGATCGCATCACGATGGTGGATGTCCAGCCGCATTACTTCGGTGGCCTCATCGATCGCGTCGATCTCGTCATCGATCATCACCCCGAGCAGACCGGGTACACCTCGGTGTACGCCGATATCCGTCCGGACTACGGCTCGACTTCGACGATTCTGACCGAGCATCTGCGGGCGGTCGACGTCAACATCTCGGAACGGACCGCGACGGCGATGCTCTACGCGATTAAGTCCGACACGCTGTTTTTCAATCGCCAGACGAACCGGGTCGACCTCGAGGCGTTCTCCTACCTCTATCCCCTCGCCGATGCTGCGATGATTCGCAAGATGGAAGGAGCGGAGATCACGCTCGAGCGGCTCGAGTACGTCCTGACGGCGTACCAGGGCGGTAACCTGACCGATCAGGTGTTCTGCGCCTTCCTGGGCCCGTCGCCGCGCGAGGATTTCATCCCGTACGTGGCCGATTTCTTCCTGCAGGTCGAAGACGTCAAATGGACGGTCATCGCCGGCATCGTCAGCGACTCGCTGATCATCTCGGTGCGCAACCTCGGCTATACGAAGAATGCCGGCGAGTTCGTCCGCCGGTACTTCGCCGACATCGGCAGCGCCGGCGGACACCGCGCGATGGCCAAAGCGGTGATCGCGATGTCGGCCTTCCGTTCGAAGTTTGGCGATCTGAGCGGCCCGGCCATCGGCGAACGCCTGCAGGCGCTGGCCCACGAATTCCTGCAGCACGACCAGGCGGTCGCCCGCGAAGTGGTCAAGTCCCGGTAGGCCGGTCCGACCCGACGCGCTACATCGCCCGGAGGGCGCGCCGGGCAGCCCAGTACCCGCACATGCCGTGGACGCCCACGCCCGGCGGCGTCGACGCCGAGCAGATGAAGAGACCGCGTACCGGCGTCGCATACCGCCGCCACGTCGGCCGCGCGAAGAACTGACGCAGGTTCGAGATGCCCGCGCCGATATCGCCGCCGACCAGATTGGCGTTGTGCGCCTCGATGTCGGCTGGCGGCCGGACAGAGCGCGCGAGGATCCGATCGCGAAAACCCGGCGCGAACCGTTCGATTTGCCGCTCGATGCGGTCCGTCATGTCGACCGTCGATCCGCCAGGTACGTGACAGTACGCCCAGGCGGTGTGCTTCCCGCGGGGTGCCCGCGAGGGGTCGAACAGCGAAGGCTGGACCAGGATCACGAACGGCCGCTCGGCCACCCGGCCATTCCAGGCGTCTTGTTCCGACGCCACAATCTCCTCGAAAGTGCCGCCGATGTGCACCGTCGCCGCCTGCCCACATGCCGCCGCACGCCACGGAATCGGGGCGTCGAGGGCCCAGTCGAGCTTGAAGGCGCCCATGCCGTAGCGATACCGCTCCAGCTGTCGCCGGTAGCCGTCCGGAAAGTGGTGACTGGCCAGTCGGAGCAGCGGCTTCGGTGACAGATCGCACAGAATAGCGCGCGCCGGCGGCAAATCGTCGATCCGCTCCACCGGCGCGTTCGCGACGATCTCACCGCCGAGGGACCTCAGGCAGGCGGCGAGCGCGTCGGTCACCACCTGCGCGCCGCCGCGCGGAATCACCCACCCCACGACATGCGCCAGCGCGCCGAGTACCAGCGCAAACCCGGCCGTGGGGCGCATGTCGAGCGGCAGCATGCCATGGGCCGCAAGGCCGCCGACAATCGCGCGCGCGTCGCGTCCTGAAAAGCAACGCCGCGCCAGACCGCAGCACGATCGCAGCGCCTCAAACCCGAACCGCGCCGCAGCGACCGGATGGCGCGGCCAGGCGAGAGAACCGAGTACGGTCCATTCGAGGCGCTCCCAATCGCGAACCACGCTGCCGAACGAGGCGCGATACGCCGCGGCGTCCACGCCAAGCGTGTCGGCGGTCCGCCTCACCGGACGTTCGACCGCCGCCGCCGTCCCGTCGTCGAACGGGTGCGCAAACATCACAGGCGGCTCGATCCACTGCAGGCCAAACTGCGACAGCGAGAGTGTTCGAAACAATGGCGACGCGACCGCGAACGGATGGACCGCCGAACAGACGTCGTGCGTGAAACCAGGCAGGGTCAATGCCGCCGATCGGAGCCCGCCACCGATCGTGGGCTCCGCCTCGTACACGACGACTTTGCGTCCAGCCTGCGCCAGCACGATCGCGGCGGCGAGCCCGTTTGGGCCCGACCCAATCACGATCGCATCGGGAGGTGGCATCGCGTTACAGTACCAGCATGGCGAAGAATTTCAGAGATCTGAGTGACGCCGAGATCCTCGCGCTCGCCATCTCACTCGAAGAAGAGGACAGCCGGATCTATGCCGAATTCGCCGACGGCCTTCGCGCGTCCTATCCATCGACCGCGGCGATGTTCGACGAGATGGAACATGAGGAAACCGGGCATCGCGACAGCCTGATCGACTTGTTTCGCCAGCAGTACGGCGAGCACATTCCGCTCATCCGCCGCCAGGATGTCAAAGGGTTCGTGGACCGCCGCCCGGTCTGGCGCGTGCGGCCGCTCGGTCTGAACGTCGTCCGCAAGCAGGCCGAGATCATGGAATCGGAGACCCGGCGCTTCTACGAACGGGCCATGGAGCGCGCCACGAATGCCTCGACGCGCAAGCTCCTCGGCGATCTCCTCGTCGCCGAACGCCGGCATTCGGCGCTCGCGGCATCGCTCGAACACGACCATCTGACGGCCGATGTGCGTGCCGAGGAGGACGCGACTGCCCGTCGGCTGTTCGTTCTCCAGATCGTCCAGCCGGGCCTGGCCGGCCTCATGGATGGTTCGGTCTCCACGCTGGCGCCCCTGTTCGCGGCCGCTTTCGCGACGCGCAACAGCCACGATGCGTTCCTCGTCGGCCTCGCCGCGTCGGTCGGCGCCGGCATTTCGATGGGGTTTGCGGAAGCGCTGTCGGACGATGGCGCCCTGACCGGACGGGGCCATCCGTGGATCCGGGGCCTCGTGTGCGGATTGATGACAACCGCTGGCGGCCTCGGCCACACGCTGCCGTTCCTGTTCAGCAATTTCCGTATTGCGATGACAGTCGCGACAATCGTCGTCGCAGCTGAGCTGGCGGTCATCAGCTATATCCGGCACCGTTACATGGACACGCCCTTTGTGTCGGCCGCCGTCCAGGTCGCGCTCGGCGGCGCGCTGGTCTTTCTGAGTGGGATGCTGATTGGCAGCGCCTGATGGCACCACTCGCGTCGCACAGCGATGCTGCTTGCCATCAAATAGCCCTGTTGTCGGTTCGAGAACTGGCTGGGGCGGGCAATGATTCGTCCGCCTCATGGCTGCGTCACGTTTGCGTAACGACGAATTTCCGTGCAAACTCGACACGGTACCGGCCTTGCTCAGCGGTTCCGACCAAGTCATGTCCGACAGCCAGCGCAACGGCCCCTCCGACCGGCGCCAAATCCGCCGTGGCGGTCGCCGCGCGTACGATCGACCCGGCAATCACCCACCCGTCCTCGTCGCCGATGCGTACGACGGCGCTCGGATTCCGGCGGCGCGTTACCTGTCCCGATTCAACTTCGACGTCGCTGAAGCGAGCGATGGCGAAGAGGCCTTGAAGCGCATCCTCGCGGCGCCGCCGCAAGTGATTCTGGCGGACTGGTCGCTACCGTCGATGCCGGCACCGCGGCTGTGTCAATGGCTCGAACGGAGCTGGCGGACGCGCAACATCCCGGTGATTGTGATGGTGGGCACAGCCGAACCGGAGGAACCACCTCCGGTCGCCGGCCTGCTGGTGAAGCCGTTCCCGCTCGCAAGCATGCTCGACGAAATCCGGCGGGTGCTCCGCGCCTCGACCTCCTGACGCGGCGCGCGCTACTCCTCGCGCAACGCGATCATCGGATCGACGCGTGACGCACGCCTGGCTGGCACGACGCACGCGATGACGGCGACGCAGGTCAAGGCAACGGCCGCGGCGACAAAAGTCCGCGGATCGCGGACATCGACGCCAAAGAGCAGACTGGCCAACACCCGGCTGAGCAGTAGCGCGCCTGCGATGCCGATGACCACCCCGGCCAGCCCGACCGTCATCCCTTCCCCGACCACCCGCGCAACCAGCGTATGCCGCGGGGCGCCAAGGGCCATCCGCAGCCCGATTTCGCGCGTACGGAGCGACACCGAGTAGGCGAGGACACCGTAGGTGCCGAGCGCGGCCAGCAGCAGCGCGGCCCCCGCAAAGGCTCCCGTCACGACCGCATTGAGCCGCGGTTGCGCCGCGCTCTGGGCGACCCACTCGTCGAGCGCCCTGACGTTCGACACCGGCAGTTCGGGATCGAGCTCGTGGATCTTCCGGCGTACCGTCGTCAGCACCGATTCGGCAGCCGCGTCGACGCGAATCGCGACATCCATCGTTGGCCAGACGCGTGACGCGATCGGGTAGTACATGGCTGGTGACTCCCGGTTGAGAGTGGTGTGTCGCACGTCGGTCACGACGCCCACAATCGTGAACGACCGCGCACCCGCGACGGGGCGAATCCCCCGACCGATCGGGTCGTCGCCGCCGAAAAACTTCTGGGCCGTGGCGCGACTGATCAACACGACCGGCGGGGCGGTCGGACCGTCACGATCATCGAACGTGCGCCCGCGGACGAGCGAGATTCCCATCGTCTTGAAATAGTCGGGACTGACAATTCGCCAGTCGATCGGGACGGGCGTCCCTGGCGGCAGGACCGAAACGCCCACCGCCGTCACAGGAGTCGTGGTGTACGCGCCGTTCCCGAACGGAATACCGCTCGAAATGCCGGCGGCGCGAACGCCGGGCACCTGCTGGATGACGTCCAGGACGTGGCGATACAGAAGAATCGATTTCGCCGTGTCGTACTTCGCCGCCGGCGGCGCGAGTTGAAACGTCAGCACTCCGTGGGGGTCGAACCCCAGAGGCACGCGCTGCAGCTGCACCAGCGTCTCAATCAACAGGGCGGCGCCGACGAGCAGCACCGTCGCCAGCGCGAGCTCCGCGATCGCGAGTCCGCGCCGAAGGCCTGCGCGCACGCCTGAGACCGACGGGCGGCCGACGCGCTTGAGCGCCTCGTTCAGATCCGTACTCGCGATCCGGTACGCCGGTGCGCCGCCGAACAACAAGCCGGTGGCGAGGGTGACGCCGGCTGCGAACACGAGGACCGTGCCGTTCATGGTCACCGCCGGGATTGGCAGCACGGTTGGCGGCAGACCGGCATTCATGACCCGGACGGCGACGAAGGCCAACCCGATGCCGGCGGCTCCGCCGAGGACGGCGAACGTCAGACTCTCGACGAGCATCTGCCGGACGAGGCGTGTGCGGTTCGCGCCCATCGCGGTGCGCACGGCGATTTCGCGCTGTCGGGCCACAGCGCGTGCCAGGAGCAGGTTCGCGATGTTCGCGCACGCGATGAGCAGGACGGACCCGACCGCCGCGAGAAGCACCAGCAGCGCCGTTTCAAGCTGCGGCGTCACGAACGTGTCATAAAAGGTGACGAGGCGAATGCCCCAGTCCTTCACTTCGGGATACTGGGCGCCGACACGGCGTGAGATGGTGTCCATCTCGGCCTGCGCCTGTTGCCGGGTGACCGTCGGCTTCAGGCGACCGATGACGGTGATCACGTGGTTCAACCGCAGCTCGCGGCCTGGATCGATCGTGAGGGGCGTCCAGATGTCGCCGCCCGTCAGCACCGCGAGCGCGGCGGGCGCGATGCCAACGATGGTTGTCGGCACGCCATTGAGCGTCAGCGTCTGGCCGACGATCGAACGCTCGCCACCGAAGCGCCGGCGCCACACGCCCTCGCCCAGCATCGCCACCGGCCGGGCCCGCGGTTCGTCTTCGCCGTCGACGAACGCGCGGCCCGCCACCGGCGCCAGGCCGAGAATCCGCATCACCGAGGGCGAAATCCGGCTGCCGGCATATTGCTCGGGGTCGCCGCGTCCGCTGACTGCGTAGCTGCCGAAACCGATGGCGCCGAGTTCGGCAAACGTGCCGGTCTGCTCTTTCCACGAGAGGTAATTCAGCACCGAGGCGCCGAACACCGGCAGGTGCAGCCTGTCGTTCTTCTCAGCCACCTGCATCAGCCGCTCCGGGTCTGCAAACGGCAGCGGGCGCAGCATGACGGCGTTCACGACCGTGAACATCGCCGTGGTCGCGCCGATACCGATCGCGACGGTCAGGATGACCGAGACCGCAAAAACGGGCGCCTTTCGCATGAGGCGAAGCGCATACCGGATGTCGGTCAGCGCCATTGCCGGGTCACTCGTCGGGGCGGCGGTTATCGTGTTCGATGCGGGCCAGCTGCTCGGGCGTCAACCCCGCCGATCGCAGCACACGCAGGACAAACTCGGTCTTTCCGAAAACGTAACTGTCGATGTCGTGGGGATGCTGTCGCGCCAGCGTCCGCTTCAGGGCAGCATACTCCTGCGCCGCGTGCGGGTGCAGGCGCAGGTAATCCCGCATCGCCACTTGATTGACGATCCCGATCGTCCCTTCCGGGCACACGTACAGGTTGTGCCGCGGCAGGTCGGCCGGATGGTCGAACGCCTCACGGTCTTCGATCCCGAGGTTGCCTTGATGCACGTATCCCAGGGGCGTGAGCCGCTCGATGGCGGCGGCGCCGCGACCGCGCGTCGCGACGACGATGGTCATGTCGATGATTGGCTTGGCCGCGAGGCCGGGCACCGACGTGCTGCCGACGTGTTCGACGCGCAGCGCCACGTCCGCGACAGCCGGCCAGAGGCGTGCGCGCAGAGCTTCGAACTGCCGCGGCCACGCGGAATCGTAATCGACGACGACCACCGTCGGGCTGCTCGTCCCCATCAACGAAATGCCTGCTCACCTCGTCTAAGGCTGGCGGAGGATTATATGCGCACGTTTCTGGCAGCCGCCGTGGTTGTGGGGGGTGCGTGCCTGGCAACGGCCCAAAACGATTTCGACTGGCGAGGGCAGATCGCCTCGGGCCAAACGCTCGAAATCAAGGGCATCAACGGTGACGTTCATGCGGTCGCCTCCGGCGGGGGCAATGCCGAGGTCCACGCCACGAAGACTGCGCGCAGCGGTAACCCGGATGCGGTTCATATTGAGGTCGTGCCCCATGGCGGCGGTGTCACGATCTGCGCGATCTATCCGGATGTGCCGGGCGAAGACCCCAATCGGTGCGAACCAGGCCCGAACAGCCACTCGCATGTCAAGGACAACAGTACGAGCGTCCGTTTCGAGGTCCGCGTCCCCTCCGGCGTGAAGTTCGTCGGGCGGACCGTGAACGGCAGCGTCGAAGCCGAGTCGCTGACCGACGACGCCGAGGGCCATACGGTCAACGGATCGGTCAAGGTGTCGACGATGGGGCTGGCCCTGGCCAACACGGTCAACGGGTCGCTCGATCTGACGATGGGGCGGGCCGACTTCTCAAGCGGCACGAAGTTCTCGACCGTGAATGGCGGCATCACGCTGCACGTGCCGTCGTCTTTGAACGCGAACGTGCGCGCGTCGGTACTGAACGGCACGATCGAGACCGATTTTCCGATCACCGTGACCGGCACGGTAACGCGCCGGCGTGTTGAAGGAACGATTGGCGGCGGCGGTCCGGATCTCCAGCTGTCGACCGTCAACGGCAACATTCGACTGAAGGCGAACTGAGCAGGCGCCTGTACGGCGGCTGGTAGTAGCAGCCACCTCGTCGGTACAGTGGGGCGGTCGGTTTTCGGTTGTTCTACATCGCCCCCCTGCTGGTCTGGCTGCTGTCCGCACAATCGCCAAATACTGCCAGTCTGCTGGTCACCGTCACCGACCAGAGCGGCGCAGTGGTGCCCGGCGCGCAGGTATCCGTCACGCGTGGCGATACCGGTTCGTCGCGTCAGGCGATGACGGGCGACGACGGAACGATCACCATCGTCGCGTTGCCGATCGGCGGCACCTACACCGTCGTCGTCAGTAAACCGGGGTTTGAGCCACAAACGGTACATGACGTGACACTCCGCGCGGGCGAAACGGCCCGCGTTCGGACCGAGCTCACCGTGACGGGCGGCTCCAGCGAGGTCACCGTCTACGGCACGACGCGGGGAATCCGGAACGACCCGGAACTTGGCACGCGGCTGGACGACGCGCAAATCGACGCCACCCCGCTCGTCGGTCGCAAGATTTCGTCCCTGCCGCTGCTGGACGCCGCTTTTCGAAACGCCAAGGGCACCGGCGATCTGTTCATGAACACGGTGTACGTCGTCGCCGGCGCCGGTGGCCGTCGTCAAGCCGACTACGTCGTGGATGGGGCGTCGGGCGACGAGCCGTGGGGCCGGCAAACGATGTTTTCCACGATTCCGGTCGCCGCGATTCAGGAAATGAACGTCATGTCGCGCGCGTTTTCGGCCGAGTTCGGCTGGACCGCGAGCGCCGCCGTCAATGTCGTCACGAAATCAGGGACCAATACGACGCAGGGCGAGGCGCTTTTTCTGGGGCGGCCGGGCGGCCTGCAGGCGAAGTCGCTGCCGAGCGACGCCCAATGTCCCGACGCCATCACGACCTGCGTCCCGCCGGCCACCAACGGCGTGGCCCAGCGCCTGGTGCCTCCCGACGTGCCCGATTCCCTCGCGCAAGGGTCGTTCGCCATCGGTGGCGCGATTGTCGCAGACCGGACGCACTATTTTCTGGCGGCTGAGGGGACCGGGCAGGACCGCGCCGCGGCCGTCACCTCGCCGCTCGTCCCGTCGGGCACGACCTTTCTCGGCAACTACCGGCAGGCGCTCGTAGACGCACGCGTCGACCACGCGGTCTCCAACGAAAATCGCCTGATGGCGCGATTCAATCTCGATCGCTTTTACGACACGAACCCACAAGACGCGGTCGGCGGCACCGTTCTGCCGAGCGCCGGCCGCCGGTTCAGCCGTCATAGCTACACGGGTCAGCTCACCGACACGACCGTCCTCTCCTCATCCATGCTGAACGAAGCGCGCGTCAGCTATCAGGACGCCGATCCCGTCACGGCGTTCGATCCACTGACGCCGTCTACGCAGCTCACACGCGCGGGCGCCGTGCCATTCACAACGGGCGAATCGCGGTTTGCGCATGTCTCCAGCCGCATTGGTCAGCTCTCCGACACTCTTTCGTGGACGAAGGGACCGCATTACATCCGTTTCGGCGGCAGCCTGGCCGAGAACGCCTCCGGGGGGGATGGCACGGAGTTCGGCAACGCCTTTGTGCTCGGTCAGTTCACCATCGATGCCACGTCGACCAAGCCGATCGATCAGCTCGCGTTGTCCGACGTCGAGCGGTATCAACAGAGCTTTAATCTCGGCGCCGGCACGTACGTCCTGTCGCAGTGGATCTACGACCTGTTCGTTCAGGACAGCGTGCGGGCCCGAGCCGACCTGACACTGGATGTCGGCATCCGTTACGACCGGCAGACATTCAGCCAGGGAACCAGGAACCTGGCTCCACGGGTCGGGTTCGCCTGGAATCCTCACGGGGATCGGCGAACGTCGGTGCGCGGAGGGTACGGACTCTATTACACGATGCTCCGCGCGAACACCGATGCGAGCTTCACGCTCAATGGCCCGCAGGGCATCTTTACCTACACCGCCACCGCAGGACAGACGGGCTTCCCGGCGTGTCTGTCGTGCACACCGGTCGCATTCAACCCGAACGCCGCGGTCGCGACCCTTCCGCCGCGAAACATCACGATCGAACCCGGTCTGGCGTCGTATTACGCGCAGTTCTTCGATATCTCGAAGCTGCCGCGGTACGCGACGGCCACGTTCGACAATCCCCGGAGCCAGGTCGGCTCGGTCGGCATCGAACGCGAGATCGCGCCGCGTCTGTTCGTCTCGGCCGATTATGTGACGCAGCACTGGACGGGACTCGACGAGACCGTTGATGTGAACGCGCCGGCGCCGTTCGTGCGCACCGCGCCGGGTCAGGTCCGCTCGGTCGCGGCGGCCGACCTGACGCGTCCAATCGTTCCCGTCAACGGCGGCTATCGCATGATCGACGTCGTCGAAAACCTCGGGGTCGCCGACTACAATGGCCTGCAAACGGGACTGCGCTGGCAAGCCGAGCGTGTCAGGCTGTCGGTCAGCTACACGCTATCGAAGGCGACGAACACCACCGAGCCGGACGGCAACGGAGCTGGACCGAACGATTTCAATCAACTGGGCGAGACCGAACGCGGACCGAGCCTGCTCGATCAGCGGCATCGTGCCGTCATTGCTGGGGCCTTCCGCCTGCCGCTGAACATCACCGTCGGGACGACGACGTCGCTCGCATCGGCCAAACCGTTCAACGCCACGACCGGCGTCGACAACAACGGGGACGGCACGAACAATGACCGTCCGGTCATCGACGGTGCAGTGGTCAGCCGGTACGCGTTCCGCGGGACGCCCATCTCGAGCGTCGATCTCTTCGCCGACTATCAGGTCCGGATTCAGAGCCGCCGGTCGATCGTGCTTCGGCTCGAAACGTTTAACGTCTTCAACCACGCGAACGTGCTGGCGCGCAACGGCACGTACGGCGACACCGGCACGCCGCTGCCCACCTTCGGTCAGGCGCTGCCGGGCCTCTCGAGCATCGAGCCGGGGCGAATGGTCCAGGTTCAGCTGCGGTTCAATTACTGAACCGCCAGGCATCCTGCGCGCGGCTACGGATGCCGCGGCATCGTTCGCTTCCCGTCGACGACGGGCGGAAAGTCCTTCACCTCGTCGTAGACCTCGGTGATAAACCGATCTTTGCTCTGCTGCGTGTCGCCCTGCGTGGTCTTGTCGTACGGCGCAGTCAGGTTCGCCGCCAGGACCTCCTTCAGCGATCGGCCCTGATCGCGCATCGTCTGCACCTTCGCGAGCATGTCTACGAGCATCGCGCGATACGGCAGGAGGTCCTTCTTCTTGACCAGCGTCCCGTGACCGGGCACGAGCGTGGTGTCGGCGCCCGCGACCTTCCCGATGAGATCGACCGCGTCGATCATGCCGCGGATCGAGCCGCCATTGGCCTGATCGGCAAACGGGTACCCGAAGTTGCGGTAGAAGTCCTCGATGTAAATGACATTCGCCTTGCGGAAGCGGACGATGGTGTCGCCCGCCGTGTGGGACGGCATCATCGGAATGAAGTCCACCGTTTCGCCGTTCATGTCGAGTGTCACCGCCGGCTGCCCCGGCGAAGCCGGGTTGTACTCGTAGACGGCGACCGGCACACCGGCCATCTCCGGCGCCGGCGCCGCTTGCCCGTTGCCGCGCGCCGGCGGATGCAGCATCTCCGTGCGCAGGTTGTTCTGCGCGAAGATGACCGCCCCCTGCTGGGCGAAAAAGGCATTCGCTCCCGTGTGGTCGGGATGAATGTGCGAATTGACCAGAACCTTGATCGGTGCGTTCGTAAACGACCGGATGGCTTTCAACGTCTTTTCGGCGACCTGGCGGTTCTCGGTGTCGACCATCAGCACGCCGTCGGCTCCAAAAAGGGCCATGGCCCGGCCACCGGACGCGTCGGGATGTGCCGGATCCAGACCTTGTGACCCGTGGAGAACGAAGAGATTGGGCGACATTTTTTCCGTCACTCGAATCTCGATCTTGTCCCACGGGATCTGATAGCCCTCAGGAAAGGTGTACGGACCCTTTCCGGTGGCGATAATTGTCATGGGATACTCAGCGGCCTGCGACCAGGCCGTCACGCGTATCGCCGCCAGCGCCGCAATGCCAACCAACAGCCACGAGCATCTCTTCACGATCCACTCCTTGTCTCGGTTGAGATGGCGAGTGTGGCATACGGGTACCTCCGGGCCAAGCTGAATCTGCTGCCGCGATGATCGCCGTCATTTTCGGGGGAACGGGGATGGTCGGCAGAGGCGTCCTGCTCGAGTGTCTCGACGACCCGCGCGTCGACCAGGGGCGGCTGGTGTCGCGGCGACCCACCGAGCTCAGGCATCCGAAAATTCGCGACATCGTTCACGCGGACTTCTCCGACTTCTCGCGCCTCGAGCCGCAGTTTGCGGACTGCGACGCCTGTTTCTTCTGTCTGGGCGTGTTATCGGTCGGCGTCTGCGAACGCCAGAATCGTCACGTGACCTAGACGCTTGCGGCGGGGTCGGCAATCGCGTCTGCGACAGGGGGCGCCTGACGTTCTGCTATGTCTCCGGCGAAGGGACCGACAGCACCGAACGCGGACCAATTGCCTGGGCGCACGAAAGGTGCGACCGAAAATGCGCTTTTGCGACTCCCTTTCAAGGCCGCCTTCATGTTCCGGCCGGGTTCCATCCAGCCGCTCAAGGGCATCCGCTCGAAGACGCGCTGGTATCAGGTGGTTTATGACGTCGTCGGCCCCATGGATCCCGTTTTGCGTCGCCTGGCGCCGCGGCATGTCGCGACCGCAACGGCGTGCGCCCTGCTCGGGCTGACGACGACAACCAACATTGGCCGCGCGATGGTTCGGGCGGCGGAGGGCTACTCCAGCAAATTCCTGTCTTCGGCCGATATCAATCACCTCGCGGGCGCGATCCGAAGACCAGTTCTCCGATGGACGTACGATCGCTGCGGCGCTCAAGCGGATCAGCTTGCACGATTCCCGGGCCCTCCCCATGCTGATGACATGAAGCGAGCGCTTGTTGTTCTCGGTGTCGCCGTCATATCTGCTCTGCCTGCCCTCGCGCAGCGGAACCGCGGCGCGGAGCGACCGGCCGGCGGAGGCGTTGAGCGCGGCGTCGGCGGTGGCCACATTCCGGCCCACGGGCCCGAACCGACGAACCGCCCGGCTGGCGGCGCCCGACAGGGGCCGCCGCCGCAAGAAAGTCGGACCCGCTTTCGCGATCAGCCGGGCCATCCGGAAGCGCCGCACGTCCACGCGAACGATGACCGGTGGATCGGCCACGATACCGGGCGCCAGGACGTCCACTACCACCTGGATCATCCATGGGAGCACGGTCGCTTCACCGGCCCGATCGGCCCGACTCACATTTTCCGCTTGCACGGAGGCACCCGCGACCGATTCGCGCTCGAAGGGGCCTTCTTTCAGGTGGCGCCGTACGATTACGACTACACGGCGGACTGGCTGTGGGACAGCGACGACATCGTCTTATACAGCGACCCTGATCACGACGGCTGGTACCTCGCGTACAACGTGCGGCTCGGCACTTACGTGCACGTGATGTATCTCGGGACGTAGTGCGGACTGCCGTGCCCCTGCCGACCGCCGGCGCCTCGTCCGAACCGCGTGGTTGATCACGAGCGAACGAGCCGCCGCCGGCGCGGCCCGCGGAACGCAAACCCCGGGACCGCGGGCGCGCCGCGGAGGAACCAGATCGCGATGAGCGCATCGAAGATCATGCATCCAAACGACGAGGTACGCATGAATGGCCAGATGGGGTTACCCCAGAGGTGGTGCGGGAGGTCCCATGCGGAGTGCATCAGCCATGCGATGCCGATCCACCGATACGAGTGAAGACCGCGATAGGCGACCGGCGTCGCGATGATCGGATACAGCAACTCCCAGAAACCGAAGCCACCGCTCAGATACACACCCCCGGCGCCCGCCACGATGACCGCATTCAACGTTCGCCGAGTCGGCTCCTTCAGCTGGGACATGATCACTACGAACACGATCGCGCCGATTGCGGGACCGACGTAGTCCATTAGCGCCAGCGGAGGCGGCGTCTGCACGGTGTGTCTCCTGTCCTGCGATCTGCGGCATGCCGATCACGAGGTGCGAGCCGCATCGAAGCGCGCGACGCCCGGGCCGCCGCGCGGCTCGAGCCGTCCGCAGCTGGCGGTCTGTTCGGCGCCGATGAGAAACGATCCGATTGCAAGCCAGTCGGCACCCGACTGCCTGAAGACATCGATCGCGTGAGTCGGCGTGCACACCAGCGGGGCGCCGTGGATGTTGAAGCTGGTATTGAGCACCGCTCCGTACCCGAGGCGCAGGCGGACGGCGCGGAGCAGATCGCCGAACGCGCCTGGAACCTGATCGGGCACGACCTGCGGGCGGCACGACCCGTCGACGCTCAACACCCCGGCCAGGGCCGGTCGCCATTCTGGTCGCACGGTATATGCCGTCGTCATGTGGCGGTTCGGCAGACCCGAGAAGTCAGCGAGCGCCCGGCGCGCGTCGCTCTCGAGCATCGACGGGCAGAAGGGCTGATACCAGACGCGGCGCTTGAGAATCAGATTCAGGCGGTCGCGGAGCTCCGGCCGATCCGGTCGAGCGAGGATGCTCCGATGCCCGAGTGCCCGCGGCCCGTATTCCATCCGACCCTGAAACCACAACACGACATGGCCGTCTGCGAGCAGGTCTGCGACCGCGTCCGGCAAATCCTCGAGGTGCTTGAGCGCGGGCGCGAAACCGCCCAGAGCGGCGCCGATCTCTGCGTCGCTATAGCCGGGTCCCAGTCCAAGATCATCGAGCTCGATCGCAAGGGGTTGGTTGTGTTCGACGGCGGCGGTTATGGCGGCGCCGCAGGCGAGTCCGCCGTCGCCCATGTGTGGGAAGACAAACACGTCATCGACCCCATCGAGATGTCGAATCGCCTGGTTGACTTTCACGTTCGAGGCGACGCCCCCGGCCAGGGCGACCTGCGACTCTCCCGTTTGCTCGACGGCGTTTTTCACCAGGGTCGTGCAGGCGCACAGCAGCGCGCGCTGCGCCATGTACGCAAATTGCTCGTTGGATACGAACCAGTGATGCCGCGCCAGGACGCGCCGAAGCGCATGGCCGGGGGCGCTGGTGCGAAGCTGCAATCCGTCGACCGTCAGAATGGAGAGCAGCGGATTCTGCGCATCTGCGACCGACGCCGCATAGTCCGCCAGCGCCATGACCTTGCCTTCGTCTTCGAGCGGCCGCATGTTGAGGAGCGCCGTGACATGTTCAAAAAACACCCCGGCCGAATGCTGCGCGGGCGTGCGGGCGACCAGCGTCAACCGGCCGTCGCGAAAGTGATAGACCGCCGACGCCCAGCCGTCGCCCAACCCGTCAATCGTGACGACGGCGCACGACGCAAACGGGCTCGCGTGGGCTGCGGCCGTCGCGTGACAGCGGTGGTGATCGAACACATGCATCCGCGCGGCGCCCAGCCCGATCTGCGAGACGTCACGGTGAAACCCGCGGCGGTTGATCACGCGCGACCACCCCGTCGGCCCCCATTCGCGCACCCGGTACTGAACGGTATGGAGAAGCGTTGACCAGCGCCCCGGCCTGGCGCGCCGCCGCCGCTCGAGATAGAAGCCCTCGCGCGAGGACGGCATGAGGCGTCCGAGCGCCTTCGACACTTCCAACGTGCACCCCGCGACGATGCCGATGTCTGCAGGCGCGAGATGCGCCGTCTCCAGGCACGCGTGGACCGAGGCGACTGGAAACACGTAGTCGAGCTTGCGCCGCGTGAATCGTTCTTCGTTGGCCGCTGCGACCAGACGGCCGTCGACCAGCAGGGCGGCGCCAGCATCGTGGCCATCCCAGATTCCGAGAATGTTCACTGGTGGTGGACCTCGTAGATGTGCACATCCGGGTTTTCGTAAGCGAGGCGAAACGACGGATCGGCTCGTGCCCACTCATCCTCGATCGGGAAGCCCTGTGCGGTATGCCACACGTAATCGATCTCGTACGGATCGAGCGTCGAAATGAACACGTACCGCACACCACGCCTGTCGAGATTGGTCGTCCATGCCTCGCGGGATCCGGCCATCCGCTCGAATCGGGGACGCAGCGCGTCGACGTGGCCGTCGCGGGAAATCGCCGGCATCAACAATCCGGAAGGCGCCGCGAGCGCGGAAACGGCGCCACGATCAGTCGACGCGCGGCGGTACGCGCGCGCGTACTCGTCGAATCGCCAGCTAGTGTGGCGGTCAATGTTGACGTAGGAAACCTCGCGTCGGAGGTGGCTGCCGGCGAGGGGGTACGGCAAATTGATTCCGGTGTAGGCGACGGGAACCGCGCCCGCATTCGTGTCGAGCCATCGGGACCCGTACAGATAGCTCAAGCGCAGGTGAGGCGAGGCGACCTGCAGGAAATCGCATCGAGAGGGCACACACCACGTTTCCGCGCCGATGGCCAGCGTCACGCTTGCCGCGCCGATCACCATCGTCGCCACCGGCAGCCTCCACCGTCGTGTGGGGATCAGCCGAAAGGCGATGCCGGCCATCATCGTGAGTGCCGCGAATGGCACGATGTAGCGGCGATCGATCACGCCGTGCAGCGACAGCCAGTCCCCCATGAACCACGGAACCGCGGCGGGCAGCGAGCCGTCGTACCCGACGAGGACCCAGGCGATCGCAAGCCCATAGCCGAGGTGAAGAGCGCCGTTCAATCCGGAGCGAGTTCCGAAGGCGAGCGGCAGCAAACTGCATGACGTGACCACGGCTGGCAGGAGAAAGCGCGAGTCCGTGTTGTCGCCGACGGCCAGCCAGCACAAGACGACGATCGCGGCGGTCGCGAGCGAGACGAATCCGGCCGGCCACCAGGCGCGTCTGACGATGAGGACGCCCAGCATCACGACCGCCGCGGGAACCACGACGAGAAACAGCGTCGGGCCGTACGCGTGTGCGAGCGAGACCCAGAGGAGCCGCAAATCCGTCGTATGGAGAAATGATCTCGCCATTGCCTGGCGCGTGTAGGCGCCGCGACCGATCGACATCCCCGCGATCGTGAGCGTTGCCGGATAGATCGGACTGCCAGCGACGATCCAGTTTCGGAGATACCAGGGCGCGCCGAACGCGAACACTCCGGGAAGCGCCCACCCCGCACGCCCGCGCAGGCCGCCGACGACGGGAATCGCCAGCATCACCGGCAGATACACGAGCGCCAGGTACTTCGTGCCGAGCCACAATCCCAGACTCACGCCCCATAGGGCCCAATCGACCCGGGCATCGGAATCGACTGCGGCGATTCCGAGATAGAGCGACGTGACAAACAGCACCGCGTGAATGAGATCGACATTGGCACCGACGGCTTGCTCGACGACCGAGGGCGCGATAAGGAAGAACGTGGGGGCGTAGAGCGCGTGACGCGGTGTTGCGCCCATCCGTCTCGCCAACGCGTATACGACGGGCGCGCCGAGCGCGTAGAACGGGAGCTGACCGATCCGCGCGAAGAAATCGCCGTGGAACGGCAGCATCAGCCAGAGAAACCACAGTTCGCCGTTCGCCGGCTGGTAGGCCTGCGCTTCATCGCTGAACGGCGTCGGAATGATCGACACGTGTCGCGCTTGCAGCCACCGCGCCGGAAAAAACAGGTGATAGCTCAGACTGTCGTACAGCGTGTACGGTGAATGACTCAGGCCGAAGGCGATGACAAACGCCAGCATCGCGGCCCAGAATCCAAGAAGTGCCGCCGGCAGCGCCGGATGGGTGAACGCGGGCGCAGCAGCCCGCCGCGGGGCGATGAAGAGTGCCGCCGCGAGGAGCAGTCCGGCCGCGACGACGTAGGGCGTCAGAGACGCCAGGCGGGCCGCACCGAGCACCAGCCCGCAGAGCACCGCGATCGCGAAGGACACGAGACCTGTCCGAATCGAGATGTCTGCGATCGACGGCGACGGAACGAGCCGGTCTACGATCACGAACGCTGGCAGCACCAGCAGCACCACCAATCCGCCGAAGGCGGCATGGGTCGACAGCGATGCGAATCCGAAGAACGCACCCGCAATTACTTCGCTCACAACGAAGGCGAGCGCGCTGACGGCCAGCGGCCGACCGAACCTCGGCGTCCGGACGCCCGACGTCGACGCCTCCGACCGGCTCGCGATCAAGACCAGTCCACGTGTGTCACGATGGCAGGGGCTTACTCTAAAGAAACTCAGCCGCCGGGCGATAATTAAAAGAAAATTAAGACGGTTCGAAACGAGGCTCACCACGCAACGCGCCGGCCGGCGCCGTCGTCTAACGACGCGATACGGTCACTGCCGATCGTGGTGGCCGCCAGCCCATGTCGATGCGCCCTGACGTTCAATACGCCCTGCGCGCGCTGCGGCGCCAGCCGGGGTTCACAGCGGCGGCCGTCGCGACGCTCGCCATTGGCATCGGGGCCGCGACGTCGATCTTCACCGTGGTCGACGGGTTGCTGCTGAAGGCGCTCCCCTATCCGGATCCGCACCGCGTCGTGGCGATCCACACGCGCTGGATTGATTCCGGTCGGGTCACGCCACGGACGACCGGCGGCGATCTGGAAGACCTGCGACAAGAAGCCGCCTTCGAGGCGTTCAGCTACTACCACGGCGGCGAGGTGGGGGTGCAGCTCGAGACGGGCGCCGAATTCATCGCGGCGTATCGCGTCGACCCGGACTTCTTCCACGTCTTCTCGGTCCCGCCGGTCGCAGGGCGCACGTTTCGCCCGGACGACGCGGGCCGGGCCGCCGTCGTCAGCGACGGGTTTGCACGCCGGCACTACGGCGGCGCGTTCGCCGCAATCGGCCACTCGCTTCAGATTGACGGGACGGTGTATGACGTCATTGGCGTCATGCCGTCTCTCATGCAATTCCCCCGGCTGGCGCAGGTCTGGGCGTCAGACGGGTTCACGCCCAGCAACACGAATCGATCCGGCTACAACTACTACGCGGTCGGGAAGCTCAGGCCCGGCATCTCGCCGGCCGACGCCGACGGCCGTTTGCTCGCCCTGGCGGACCGCCTGGCCCTCGCATTTCCCGACACGAACCGCGCGCGGACGTTCGATGCGGTGCCGCTGCAGGACGAGCTCACGACTCCCATCCGCAGCACATTGCTCCTGTTGATCGGCGCCGTCGGCCTTCTCCTCCTCATCGCCTGCGCCAACGTCGCGAACCTCGCCCTCGCGCGCGCCACGATTCGCGAGCGCGAGTTTGCCGTGCGCGCTGCTCTCGGGGCCGGCTGGTGGGAGCAGTTGTCGCCGGCGCTGGCGGAAAGCGTCGTCATCGGACTCGTCGCCGGGGTCGCCGGCATCGCGATCGCCGCGGTGGCGACCCGAGCCCTGCTGCGCATGGGCGCTCACTTCGTGCCAGCACCGCTCGTGCCGGACGTGCATCTGGACGAGAGGGTCCTGGGTTTTGCAGTGGGAGCCTCCTGCGTGAGCGCCTTCGTCGCGATTGTCCCGGCCTGGCGGATGGTGGCGACTCGAACGCGCTCGGCGCTCACCGCTGGCGGACCCCTCGGCATCGCTGTCGCCCGCTCATCGCGCGTACGGAGCGCACTCGTCGTCGCACAGATTGCTCTGTCAGTGACGCTCGCAATCGACGCCAGCCTGCTCTTCCGCACGCTCGCTGCCCTTCACGAGGCGCACCTCGGCTACCGGACCGAGGGTGTTCTCGTGACATATGCTCACGTGCCCGCACGAACCTTGAGCGAGGGGCTCGAGGCGGGCCGCCTCTTCGACGAGTTTTTCGCACGGCTGCGAGGTGTAACGGGCGTGGTGTCGACGGCTGGCGCCATGGGGTTACCCGCCGGTCAGTACGACGCGTACGGCTCTTATGCCATCGAAGGGAAGCAGGCGTTTGACAGCGACCCTCGACAGCTGCCGTCGGCTGGGTTTCGATTGACCAGTCCTGGCTACTTTTCGACGATGGGCATTCCCGTGATTCGTGGACGCGACTTCGACGAGCGCGATATCTACGATCGGCCGTTTGTCGTCATCATCAGCGAATCGCTCGCCAGGCAGCAGTTCCCGGGCGACGATCCGATCGGCCACCGTATCATCTGTGGCCTCACGCTCGACCCGAAGTGGATGACGGTTGTCGGCGTGGTGGGAGACGTGCGCCAGCACTCGCCCGCATCGCGGCCCGGCCCCGAGCTCTATATGCCGCTCCGGCAGTATCCTTTTCATGCGAACGAGGTCGAAGTCGTTGTGCGGACGTCGCGTGATCCTGCAGCGATGGTTACCGCTGTTCAGAGAACGATTCGACAGGTCAGTCCGGACGTAGCTATGAAGTCGGCGACCCTGAACGACCTCGTGGACGATTCGGTTTCGGCCGAGCGCTTCCGAAGCGCCCTGGCCGGTGTGTTCGCGATTGTGGCGCTGCTGCTGGCGGTTTCGGGAACCTACGCGGTCACCAGTTATGTGACCGTGTGTCGCACGGCAGAGTTCGGCTTGCGCTCGGCCCTTGGCGCGCGACCCGCCCACCTGGTGGCGTCCGTCCTGGCCAGCGCCATCAGGCTGGCCGCCCTGGGCGCCGCGGTCGGGACGCTCGGGGCCGCAGCGACCACACAGCTCCTTGCCACGATGCTCTTCGGCGTGAGCCGCACCAGTCCGTCACACTACGCCCTGGTCGTTTCCGCAGTGCTGCCGGTCATCGCCCTGGCAGCCGCGCTCCCCGCGTGGAGAGCGTCGCGCGTCGACCCGATGATGGCGCTTCGCGCGAACTGACGCGCGTCAGGGGGCGCCGTGACCCGGGCGCTGCCCTTTCCGGGACGTCGCGAGACTGGATGTCAGGAGTGAAGGACGTCCGCTTTCTTACGCGATGACGGGACCAAAAGGGTGCTGCCGATCGAGCGGTTCCACAACCCGCCGTCGCTGTGAGGATCGCCTGGAGGCCCCGCGCGAACGCACCTTTGAGCGGTCCGGGGGAGGACTGTGTGTGGTCCCGTAGCTGGAGAGGGTGCGCTGCCGGCGGCGCGATGAGCCACGGACTCAAGGCGGGCGTTCGCGCTCAAATGCGCGTCGCTGGCCGATGAACATAGACCCACGCCTGGTTCCCCGACGCCAGCGGCGCGACCACGCGGACATATGACGCCGGTTGCTCGTACCGGTCGGCCGCGGCGAGTTCAGCCTCCGTGATCTCGAACACGATGCCGCTCACACGACTCTCGCTCCTGCCGGTAAATGCCGCGTTTGCGTAGTGAGTCGTGCGTGGTGGGCGATCCGAATCCTCGACGGCTACTCGTGTTGACGCGAATCCGACGATCTCGTCGCGCCGGCCCTGCAGCGGCCGTCCGAAGGTCGCGCGCTGGACATGTTCGTCTTGAAGCGTCCCGTACGAAAACAGGAGCGGCATGGTCCGCGATTACTCGTGCCGTCCTCCGGTCAACGCCATCGCCGCGCCCAACCCGATGAGCGCGCCGCCGGTTACGTATCGCTGCCTGCGGGTGATGTGGGGATGCCGCTTGATCCACGCGCCGGCGGTGCCGGCCGCAAGCGCCCAACCCGAATCGGTCGTGGCCGACAGGGCGACGAACATCACGCCGAGCGCGAGCATCTGCACAGATACATGTCCGGCCGACGAGTTGACAAACTGTGGTAGGAACGCGAAGAAGAACAACGCCGTGTGTGGGTTCAACACGTTCACAATCACGCCTTGCGCGAACACCCGCCTCAAGCCGGCGTCCTCGCGCCTCGAATCCCCCGGCGGCGCGTCGCGCCGCATGACCATCTGGACACCGAGGCCGATCAGGTAGAAAGCGCCCGCATATTTGACGGCACTGAACGCCGCCGCTGATGACCCGAGTAACGCCGATAACCCGAGCGCGGCCGCCACAACATGCACCAGAGTTCCGGTGCAAATGCCCATGACTGAGATAAGTCCGGCGAAGCGTCCCTGATCGATGCTGCGCGTGACGATGTACAGCACGGCGGGACCCGGGGTGAGGAGCAGAACAATCGAGGTGCCCAGGAAGAGTGCGACGGCGGGCCCGTGCAGCACGAGCCGGAGTATACCGTGTCGACCTGAATCCAGGGCGCCCGGGGCGCGCCGCGTTGATGGCGGAAATTCAAGCGGCGTCGCCTTCTCAGTGTGAGAGCCGGCCGGAGATCTCGTCGGGGTGAGGGGCCTCCAGGCGGTGCCGGACGTTACGCTGGTCGGTCATCCGCATGTGCGTCCAGCACATCAAGGCGCCGACATCGGCGGAGCGCTGCTGGCCGCGCTCCGCGACCAGACATCGCGCCGGTTGCTCGTGGGGACCTGGGCGATTCGATTCTACGAACGCCATTCATTTCCAGCTCGTGACGCCGGCGAACAAGGACCGGCGCGTGCGCGCGTCCTGGAGCGTTCCCCCGAGGCAACGACACGCGTCGGTGGTGCTGGTCCACAGATCGCCGCACCAATGAGCCGGCGCGCCATATCGCAACGGCGTGAGTTCATTCGAAAATCGCCTGCGCCTCGCGCCACAGACGCCCGAGCAGTTCGCCGGCCGGCTCGGCACGGGCGAGCGCCGCCGATTGCCCCGCCCACGCCTGCATCCGGTCGAGGTCGCCGACTCGTCCCGCCTTGGCCCGCATGGTCGCCGTGAGACCGCGCTGCACGGGATAGGGCGCCGGGGACGGCGCATCGGCGGCTGTCGCGACTCGAACGTAGGCGGTCTCGATGCTCCGGCCGGGGCGTCCGCTGAATGCTCGGCAGACCACGGTGTCTTCGGGCGCGGCCCGACCAATGGCGTCGGCCCAAGCCGGGTGTAGCTGGGCCTCGGGACACCGCAGGAATCCGGTCCCAATCTGGACGGCGCTCGCGCCAAGGGCGAACGCGGCGGCGATGCCACGGGCGTCGGCAATGCCGCCGGTGGCTATGACCGGCACGCGTACGGCGTCGACGACCGCCGGCACCAGCGAGACCAGTCCCACGAGGCGCCGCTCCGCGCTGGTGGCATCGAATGCCGCGCGGTGTCCGCCCGCCTCCATGCCCTGCGCGACGATCGCGTCCGCGCCTGCTGACACCGCCCGTTTCGCTTCGGCGACGGTGGAGACCGCCGCGAACCACGCGATACGCTGCGCTTTCAGCCTCGCGACAAATTCCGGTGGGTACACCCCCATAATCGACGACACGACGGGTGGCTTGACGTCGAGCAGCGCTTCACACTGGGCCGCAAAATCTGGCAAAACAGCGTCGCCGGCGGCTGGAGGAACCGCGGGCCCCCAGGCGCTGAGAAACGATCTGAGCGTCGCCTCATGCGCCGCGTCCCGCCGCGGTGGCGGATCGGGAATCCACAAATTGAATTGAAACGCGCCGTTGCTGGCGGCGCGCACCGTTTCGGCCCACTGCCGGATTTCGTCGGGGGACATCGACAGCGCCCCGCAGCCGCCCAACCCGCCGGCGCGAGCAACCGCGATCGAGAGGGCGGGAGAACCCACACCCGCCATGGGTGCAAGAAGGATCGGTATCTGAATCCCGAGCCGGTCACAAAACGCGTGTGATCGGTCCCTGATGGGCGTCATAGGTCTCTCGTGCTCGCTTTCCGGCGATCGATCGCGTGCCGCCTCTACGCTCTGATAGCCTCCCAGATCGTCGCCAGATGATGATCGTCGTGCTCCGCCACGAAGTACAGATGATCGACGAGCCGCATCGGCTGCTGCAGCCGTGGGTGCAGCCGCGACCGAGCCAGCAGATCGGGCGTGAAGGTATCGACATAGTCGACCAGCGGCACGCGTGCCGCCCGAAACGCGTTCACGATGTCGACAATATTCCGGCCGTTGTGGTTGGCCTCGTCGGTCTTGCGGTTGCTCAGGTCCGCAACCGTGAGTGTGTCGCGATCCGACCGAAAGTCTTCGACGCGCGCCAGCCAGAGCGATTCGAGGTCCAGAAGATGACCCGCATGCTCCTGTGGCGACCACTTGCCTCCGGTCTGACGGGTCAACCGGGCGTGCGGCACGTCACGGATTAGCTCCTCGAGCCGTGCCGGCGCGCCTCGAAGCCGGATGGACAGAGTCGGGTACTGCTCGATCGCCATCGCAAACGCGAATCGTCGGCCGAACCAGGGTGAGACGGGAATCATCGGTGCTGCATCAGCCGCAAGGCGTTCGGGGTGACGCCAGAGGGTGGCCGCTTGGCGGTGCCGGGCACATGACGCTGTCCCCAGCGAATCAGTTCACGCAGGACCGGCACCAGATCACGGCCGCGCGCCGTCGGGTGATACTCCTCGCGTGGCGGCCGCTCCCGGTAGCGGCGCCGTCGAATCAACCCGCAGCGCTCGAGGCGGTCCAGACGGTCGGTCAGGATGTTGGTCGCGATCCGTTCGGGCGACGCAAGAAACTCGGCGAACCGCCGCTTGTCGTAAAACAACAGATCACGCATGACCAGCAGCGTCCATCGGTCGCCTAGCAGGTCCAGGGCCCCCCCGATCGGACACGGCGATCGGAGCCCCCCTGACCCATCACCCCGACGCGGCCCGCGCAGCGCCATAACCGCAGTCTACCATCGGCTTGCATCGTGCAATCGTCTCGATTACGATGGCGCCCTGTCACTTGCATATTGCAAGTGACTCGCCGAAAGGAGAACGGTGATGCTGCCAGCCGCTCAGGCCCTCCTCGCGGAGATCGATGCCGAAACTCCAGCCACCCGGCGTGTGCTCGAACGGATCCCGGCCGACCGGTTCGACTGGCGGCCCCACCCCAAGTCGATGAGTGCGGGTCAACTCGCCCAGCACGTCGCCTCCATTCCCGGCACGGTCGCTCGGATCGCCCAGATGGACGGCCTTGACATCGCGACGCGCCCCACCGAGTACGCGTCGTGTGCCAGCCACGAAGCGTTACTGGCCGCTCTGGATGCCTCTGTCACCGCCGCGCGCGAATTTCTCGCCGGCCTCGAGGAAGCGCGCGCGACGGCCATCTGGCGTCTGACGTTTGGGGACCGTGAGATCTTTGCGATTCCGCGGCTCGGCGTAATGCGCACCATCGGGCTGAATCATTGGTACCATCACCGCGGCGAACTCGTCGTCTATTTACGGCTGCTCGATGTGCCGGTGCCGATCGTCTACGGCAGGAGCGCCGATGAGAACCCGTTCGCGCGCACGGCCGCCTGAGGAGCCACGAGAGGCCATCGCTGCGGTTCTGGCGCCTTCGACGGAGACCGACGCGCCCAGGACTCGGGTCCGCAGCGACTGGCATCGCGGGCCTCCGAGTAAACTCGCTTTGCGTATGATCGGCAGCATCGAAACCGTCGCGATCGAGTCTCGACTCGTACCGGAGGGTCCGGAGCGCGTCCCATGAGGATTGCGATCCTCGACGATTACTTTGACACGCTGCGGACCCTGTCGTGTTTCCGGATCCTTGAGGGTCATGACGTGCGCGTCTGGAACGATCACGTCGATGAGATCAATGCCCTCGCCGACCGGCTTCGAGACGTCGAGGCCCTGGTCCTGATTCGCGAGCGGACGAAAATTTCGGGCACTCTGCTCGAGCACCTTCCGGCTTTGCGGCTCATCAGCCAGCGCAGCGTCTATCCGCACATTGACATCGACGCGTGCACCCGGCTCGGCATCGTCGTGTCGTCGGACATGCATCCGGGCACGCCTTCGTATGCCGCGGCCGAGCTGACATGGGCCCTCATCCTCGCGACAATGCGCCAGATTCCACAGCAAGTCGCGGCGCTCCGATCCGGCATCTGGCAGACGGGTGTCGGCCGGACGCTCCGCGGCCTCACGCTGGGCATCTACGGCTACGGCCGGATCGGCGCGACAGTTGCGGGATATGGAAAGGCGTTCGGGATGCAGGTGCTGGTGTGGGGGCGAGACGCGTCGCGCGAGCGCGCTCAGGCGGACGGGTACGAAGCGGCGGGATCGAAGGAGGCGTTCCTCGAGCAGAGCGACGTGGTG
Organism: Vicinamibacterales bacterium; assembly: GCA_051985095.1. GTDB lineage: Bacteria > Acidobacteriota > Vicinamibacteria > Vicinamibacterales > CAVVIG01 > Gp6-AA45. The sequence continues at coordinate 35,536 of JBPYEE010000581.1, forward strand.
TCGCTGCACCTGCGACTCGTGCCGGCTACGACGGGGATTGTTACAGCGTCCGACCTCGCCCGCATGAAACCCACGGCCCTGCTTGTCAACACGAGCCGCGCGGGCTTGATCGAGCCTGACGCGCTCGTCCGGGCCCTCGACCGAGGGCGGCCGGGGATGGCCGCGGTCGACGTCTTCGAGGACGAGCCTGTTCGAAACGCGACACATCCGCTTCTCAGCCGGGATCGCGTGATCTGCACGCCGCACATCGGGTACGTCACGCGCGAGGAATACGAACTGCAATTCGCAGACATCTTCGAGCAGATTCAGGCGTATGCGGCCGGGCGACCGATCAACGTCGTGAATCCGGCCGTGCTGCAGAGCGACGCCCTGCGTTCCAGGGGCGCTTGACACCACTACTACGCTGCACGTAGTATTACGAATAACGTATTACGTGGAGCGGAGCATGGTGCGGCGCGACGACAGGATCGATCTCGACGAATTCGGGCGGTTCGCAGATCCGGCGTTGCTGATCCTGGTGAGCCTGGCGGAGGGTCCCAAGCACGGCTACGCGATCACGGAAGACATCGCCGCCTTTGCAGATGTGCGATTCGGCCCCGGGTCGCTCTACGGCGCCATCGCCCGCCTCGAGTCGCGCGGCCTCATCGAGCCGCTTGAGTCGGACCACCGGCGCAATCCTTACCGGCTGACCGCGCTCGGCGACAAGGCGCTCCGAGCCAGACTGGCGAGCATTGCGGCGGTCACGCGAGTCGGCCAGCGGCGACTGGCCAACACATGACCTGGCTGCTGAAGCTCTATCCGCCCCGCTGGCGGCGCCGGTACGAGGCGGAGCTTGCCGATCTCGTCGCCGCACAACCATTCTCGATCGATGCCGCGGTCGATCTGATCGCCGGCGCCGTCGACGCTTGGACACACCCGCGGTTGGTCCCGACGCCCGACATCCACGGAGACGTCTCGATGATTGCTCGTTTGATGCAGCTCAAATGCGCCGGTTACGATCCGGACGTCACAGCCATGGACAGAGTGAAGAACGCCTGGGTCAACATCGGCGGTACCTTTGGCCTCGCGCTGGTGTGGCTCGCGCTCGTGTGGGTTTGGAAACGGGGACAGCTCCCGGGCAACCTCTACCTGTTGGCGGTTGGCCCGATGACCTACTTGTTCCCGCACCTTGTCAGCTTGCGCTACACGTCGTTGAAGGGACGCTCTCCCCGGGCACAGATGATCCTCATCATCGGTCTGAGCGCTGCGCTGACGACGTTCCTGGTGCTCGTGGGGTGGATAACCACGAAAATCTAGCGCGAAAATCTAGCGCCATGAACGCGATGAGACGCGCGCATTACGCTACGCCGCGACCGTGGTCGCTGCATGGCCTGATGCATGCCAGTCGGCTTGAAGCCGCATGCCGCGTAGGGGCGATGTCTTCAGGAGTCGAGCGAGTCGAAGCGCCGAATCCGCCGGGATGCCGCGCTCGCCGAGGACAACCTCACTCGAGCGGTTGAGCGCGATGCCGCGGCGACGGGCCGCCCCTTCACGCTGACCCGGACCGATACGGCTCATCGACGATGCTCACGTTCCAGACCGCCGCGTTCGCAGTGATATCGACCAAAGCCGTCGTGGATGTGGT
>JBPYEE010000582.1:0-9506 GCA_051985095.1 Vicinamibacterales bacterium
ACTCTTGGCCGCCTCTGGTTCATCGTCACAGAGGAGTCCGCTGATCGAATCGATGAGAAGCTGTCGTTCGGTCGCAATCAACCGTCCGAGTCTCGCGACTTCGTCCTCAGGTAACGGTGTCTCACCCTGGTCGGCCGCCCGGAGTGTCAGCTTGACGAGTTCCGCCGTGTGATGATTGACATCGTCGTCCCAATGACTCATTCGCCTTCCCCCTGCGCGGTAGTCGTCGCCATCCGCCTGCGCGGCAGCGGCAACGTTCGATACGCACGCCGCGACCCTTGGGTCGAGGCCACAGTATCCTAACTCGGAGACTCCGATAAACCTGACGGTTTCTCTCGATGAGCCCGGGGCGCCCGCGACACTGACCGCCCGGTTCGGATTCCCGTCGGTCATCACGACGCCATCGGGATCTGTGAGCATGCCGGTGGTCGTAATTGTCCGCTCGTCCACCGACGCGACTCAGGTCTCAAGTCCGTCGCGAAGGACCGAGAGATCCTGAGTACGGTCCTGAGGATCACGCGTCCCCCGGCGAGGGTGCGGGCGTCCTCTTCGCGCAGTTACAATCACGTTCATGAAGATGATTGTGCTAATTGCGGGGCTCGTCGCGGCGCAGCCGACGACGACCATCCAGAAGCCGAAGACACTGACCGTCAGCGGCGGCATCTGCCGCATCAAGGACGATGGCACGCTTGGTGTGAATATCGGGCCGAACGCGACGATGCCGACGCTGGCCCTCACGATCGGTCCGGGCGCGTTCATGGCGAAAGAGATGCACGCGAACGCCGCGAAGTTCACGGGGCCCGGCAAGTACGCGAACGAGGTGGTGGCGCTGTATCTTGGCAAGACCGCTCTCGAAGATAGCTACATGGGACTCGGCACCGTCACCATCAACGCGGACGGCAAGTCGGGAACCTTCGCGCTCAACGACGGCAAGGCAGCGGGCAGCTTCGACTGCGGCGTGGCACCGCAGAAGCCGTGAAGGGCGCGGGCGACGTGCGGGGTGCGGAGCGCAGCGCGGCCTGCGTCGCGCTCGTGGCCGCCGCGGCCGCGCCGATCAAGAACGCCTGCGATCTGATCAGAAGCGGAAATGGAAACAATGCTCGGCGTTTCGATGCGCAATCCCGAGGCCGCCGGGCACGTTCGACGGTCGATCGAAATGCATCAGCCAGACGCCCCCTGAGCGCGTGCGTTGGTGGGCGAACCGCCCGGGCCTGCCTGGGGCGCGTTTCAGATCAATTCGCACACGATTCGCAAACTCGGACGTCACCATCCGCTCGTCTCATTTTGTTGCGATCACGGAGCCCGGAAGCGGCTGAATGATCGCGTTCGCGAGCGCTCCGCCGAATTCCGTCAGCTCGCCTACCTTCTTGCCGGGCGCCGGCAGCAGTCGAACCGCAAGCGGCTTGTTCCACTTGAACGCCAGCGTTGCCACGTCGCCAACGATCCGCGCGATGGCGTGTTCGTCGGTGTCTCCGGAAAGGGGAACGGTGTCGACACCGCCGGCGCACACCGCCGAATATGCGAGAATCGAATCCAACCCGTACGTGCGCTCCGTCCACCTCTTCGTCAGGACCGCGTCCTCGAGTACGGGAATCATCAATCCGGAATAACCCGTCTGCTTGACGGGCACGTCTTTCACAGCGCGCGTAATGATGCCGGCCGCCGTCTCGGTTCCTGGCGAGCCGAAGGGAGCACCCGTGAACGACTCGATCGCGGCGCCGATAGAAATGCGGCCGCCCGGGGCAGGGGTCGGATCCAGGCCGGCGTATGTCCATCCGCTCCCGGCGGCCGCCTTGAGCGCGGCGGTTTCCACGGCGCGCGCATGGACGGTCAGTGCATCGGTGAGGGCCTTCGCGGCGGTGCGCGGATCACGATCACGGCCGAAGACGTCCATGACTACGTTGGCGGCTTCGAGCCCGATGGCGAAGCTCCGCGGTCCGGCGCCCGGGTGCCACGCACCTGGATAGAACGGTCCGTACGGTTTCAGCATCGCGATCGCACCGAAGTTGAAGTTCCCCTGCCCGTGCGGGCTTCGCTCACCCACTCGCGTGATGATGCGCGCGGCCTGCGTTACGGCCGTCCAGTGGATGCCGTCGTCACCCGCGACGATGATGTTGGCGTTCAGGCGATTGTCGGGCTCCGACAGTACCTCCGTCAGCAGATCGACCGTTGTGGTGTCGTCATTGTCGCGCACCATCGCAGGGCCGATGTTTGCAGCAAATCGCAGCTTCGCCGCCAGCTCGCTGATGCCGTGCAGCACGGCGCGGCCGTCGGCTGGACTGAGTCCTCGCGTGTACTCGGGGAACGGCTGCGTCGAAATCCGGACGGTCGACACCTGATATCCCGCGACGGTCACGGCCTCGCGCAGGCGGTTGAGGAATGTGACCGTCTCCTGAAGCTGTGATGCGTACGACTTCGCGTCGATCGTCACGAACGCAGTGATCGCTCGGACTCGCGGCTTGGCCTGATCAGCCGCACGCGCTGGACAGGCGACGACGACCGTCAGAAACACAATCAGGGCGGCCAGGACGCGCGTAAGGGACGCCATCGTGGGTTCTCCGATGAGGTTTAGAGCCACGCGCCGGGCCGGCACAAGGCCTTGCCGACCAGCGGTCGAAGCCGTCAGGGCACCTGACGGATACCGCTAGATTACTCTACGATCCGCATTCCACGCGGGTTTGCCGACATGACGGTACGACGCCTGGTGGCGACAAGCGTCAGCGCGGATTCGCCGTCGACCCGCCAACCGAGAGACGGCGCATCTCTTCCCGCGCGGCGCCGACTGCCGGCAATCGTCCGGGGCCTTTCGTCGGGTGAGGTTCTCTGTCAATTGCGCGGGGGAAAACACCCCACCCGTGTTCGGATTCGGCAAACGCTTTATGGGACCAGGGAGCAGGTACGTCTGAAACGCGCGCGACCAGCCCTATTCACTCCAGCCGGGCGGCGATAGATCAGGCGGAACGGGAGCCGGGAGCGGCTCGGGAAGAAAGCCAAGATTGCACACGGTCGCACGACGTCGGCGCCTGCAGACCGAAACAGATCCTCACGAGCAGCGCTGATCATGCAGCACGGCTGTCGCCGACACCACGACCGCAACGATCCAGGAACAGAGGTAGCGGCGCGGTGGAAACTTCAGCGGCGCCAAATGGCGGTCGGGAGGCCGCCGCCGCTATCGATCAGCTGGCAAGTATCGGCCGCGTCTCGAGGTGCCGGTCGCGTCGACCCGTCGATCAGTCAATGTGACGCGCGCGCTATCCAGTGGATGAACGACCGCCATCGGCACAGCGACCACTCCCTCCACGATTGACGCGACCGGTCCCAACACGTACGCCTTCGACGCGAGCGGCACGGCACGTCCTCTACGACCACCGACGCGATCATGCAACGTTCGCGCGCGGGCCCGGCTGCCGCACCCCCTCACGCGTGTCAGCAAGGGGCGCCGGTGTGCACCTGGCCGGACACCCCGGCCACTGCGTCCCTCGGTAGCGACCGAGGATCGTGCCGAGCAGGACAACGAGCGGCACGACGATCGCCTGCGCCCACCGCGGTGCGAAAAGGACTGCCTGGGTCTTGCGATGCCACCAGGCGAGATGGGCAAGATAGAAGAGCGGCGGCCGGTGCGCGGGGCCGCTGTTGAGAACGTCGAACGCCGCCGCAAAGTACAGGTCGAGATCGACGATCGGCCTGGCCACGCCTTCGAACACGAGCGTTTCGTCGCCGGCGTTCCACCACCGGTGCGCCGAACCGGCTGGCAGCACCGCCCTGCCGCCCGCGTCCACCTGAAACGGACGCCCGTCCACTTCGGCGGAGAGCGTGCCCGCGACGACCGTGCCCTCCTCGTGCTCGTAGTAGTGGATATGCAGCGGTGGACCGTCGCGCCGCGGCGGCAGCGTCCCCTTCAGCTCCAGGCACATCTCGCCGTCCTGCCTGATCCGGCGCATCTGCAGCCGTTCGCCCGTATGCCGATTGTTGAGGGTGCGCCACCCCTGTGGCTGGTCCGCCTGAGGTTCGTGCCCGGTCGCCATAAGTATTCTCCCGGCCTTCGGCTGGACTTGACATCATGTCAAGTTCACGCGCCAGAGCATAGCCAGTGCTTGACACCGTGTCAAGTCACATCGGCCGCACAGGGCAACGCTGACATCACGATAACGCAGATGGCCAGCGCGAGCGCGGGTGTCGCGGCAGAGTGGATCGGCACGTCGCCGACCGAGCCTCGCTGATGGCCACCCTCGCGCGGCATCGCGGTCGCCGCAGCTGTACGAGCAGGCGATCACACGCCTGCGGCTTGAAACGCTGACGCGACAGGGATCGGCGCCGCTTGTGTGGCCACGGAGCGCTGCCCGAGGATGGGATTTGATCTTCGCCGGCCTGGGAGTGCGTCACCGCCGTTTCGGTTCGATCGCCCAATGATGATGGATACAGCGGCAATTGTGGAACTCATGACGCCGATACGCGGTGGGAAGTCAGGCACGCGATGCGGGATTCATCATCCGACCATACGCGTGAGTACCGTCGGAGTGCTCCATCCAACGGTGGGCGTCACCCAGACTGGGCCCCGGCAAGATGCTCGTGGGCCCGGCAAATAATAAGATCACCGCATGAGCCGTCATACGGGCTTCGCATCGCTGCCGCTGCACGGCGGCCGGGCGCCGGCGTGGCTCTTCGGCCGGATGGTGCAGCTGTCGCGCGAGATCGTGATCTATCTCGCGAGCGAGTACGGCACGCGTGAATTGCTCCGGCGACTGTCCGATCCGTTCTGGTTTCAGGGGTTCGGCTGCGTGCTGGGCTTCGACTGGCACTCGAGCGGCGTGACGACCACGGTCTGTGGCGCGGTGAAGGAAGGGCTCAGGGAGATCGACGCGCGGCTCGGGTTCTTCGCCGCGGGCGGAAAGGGCAACGTTTCACGCAAGACCCCGCAGCAGATCACCGAGGCGTGCGAACGGATCGGCCGTGTCGCCGAGCCGCTCGTCTATGCGAGCCGGACGGCCGCCAAGGTTGACAGCGCCGCGGTGCAGGATGGCTACCAGCTGTATCACCACGTCTTCTTCTTCACCAGTGGCGGCGCCTGGTGCGTCGTGCAGCAAGGGATGAACGATACGGATCGAACGGCACGCCGTTACCACTGGCTCTCGGACAGCGTGAAGAGCTTCGTCGACGAGCCGCACGAAGCGGTCTGCGGCGACGTGCGCCGGAAGACGCTCAACCTGGTCGCACACGAAAACGACCCGATTCGCAGAGCGTCCGCGGAACTGGCGTCGCAGAAACCCGAGGTGACATTGGAAGCGATTCGACGCGTGCCGCTGCTTGAAATGCCTGCGCGGCATGCGTTGCTGCCGGAGGTCGACGTCGGGAGCCCGTACCTGGAAAAGATTCTGCTGAAAACGTATGAGGAGGCGCCCCGGGATTTCGAAACGCTCCTCGGGATGGCGGGCGTCGGGCCGAAGACCTTGCGAGCGCTGGCGCTTGCGTCAGAGCTCGTGCACGGCGCTCCGGCGACGATGCGCGATCCGGCCAGGTTCTCGTTCGCCCATGGCGGCAAGGACGGCACACCGTTCCCCGTTGACAAGCTCACCTACGACACGACGATTGAGATTTTCGAGAAGGCGATCAACAAAGCGGGCATCGATCGCTCAGAAAAAGTGAAGGCGTTTCGGCGGCTCGCCGCGTTTGGGAACGCCTCACCGATCTCTGTCGCCAACGACGCGTCGCGGTGAACAGTCAGGCCGCCGAGCGAGGTCGCGAGCAGGCGCCCTGTTGGTCCAGGATCTTTCGTCAAAGCCGGTGATGAATACATCGTCAGCGCGCCAACAACGCCGGATCAGCTGGCGCACGATCGACGCGCCAGCCAAAGGCGAGCAAACGAAGAGCCCGGTCGGCCGCGCTCGACCGGGAACGCTGACGTCAATGCCGTTTTGCCGGGCGCCTCGAGCTGCTTCCGGGCAATTTCAGCTCGCGGCGACTTGCCGGAAAGCCGCACATGATCTAGAAATCCCTCTGGCAAAACAATCGCGCCGTGAGGGGCCCAGCTGGGTTTGTCGATCTCGCCACGGCTCCTGCGACTATCAAGTGAGGGCGCCGAGAGCCTCGGCGGCGGGAATGAAGGGGGACGACTATGAAGATGTACACATATGTGAATTTTGCTGGCAAATGCAGTGAGGCGTTTCGCTTCTACGAGACCCACCTGGGCGGAAAAATGGGCATGCTCATGACGCACGGGCAAGCACCCGACCAGAGCAGAGTCGACGCCGCGTTGAAGGACACCGTCCTGCACGCACGCATATCCATCGGCGGCACCGAACTGATGGGTGCCGACATCCCAACCGCCGAAGCCATGCGGAGCGCGTACTTGTCGCTGCTCGTCGACACCGATCAGGAGGCTGAACGCATTTTTTCGGCGCTTGCCGAGGGCGGCCAGGTCTTCACGCCGATGCAGGAGACCTTTTTTGCAAGCCGCTTCGGCCAGTTGCGCGATCGGTTCGGCATCAACTGGATGATCCTGCACGAGCGGCCGATGCCGCCCCGCGCCTGAACAGGCTCGCTGAACGTCGCAGAGGTCGCGGCTCGAACTTCTCAAGGTGGTCGTTTCAGCGCGTCCGTGTCGTTCGCCGATCCGCGAGGTGCTCGCGCTCCGGACCAACCCGGCTGACGAGCGGGCTGTCGTGATCGGCGATAGGACGAGGCTGTCCTCGACCTCTCTGATCGTGAGAGCGCACACCCGAGGTCACGCGGTGCGTTTCAATGGCGCGGCGGATCGAACAGCCATTCCGATCCGATGCCGTAGACGATCCACACCTGTCACTGGCTGCTCGATCCCTGCGCTCGTCTCGCGAGCCGAGCGGCATGAGCGACGAACGGGGTGAAGGCAGCGCTCGGTTCAGCGCATCCGACTTCGATGGATGACGACGTCTCCGGGGTCGCCATCCGCCTCATGCACCGCGAAGTAGAAGTCGTCGTCCGAAACCGTTACCACGGGAGGGTCCGTGGCGGACAGGTCGGTGTCGAAGATGTCCATCGCGACGGCGCGCCCGTCAACAATCCTGATGCGCACGGCGCGCCTCGTGCCGTCGGGCAAGTGCTGGATGCCAACCAGTGAATCCCGCACCCACCGAATCCGGTCGAATCCGATCAGCTGCACACCACGCGAGCTCGAAAGCGATTCCACGCGACGTGTCATGGTGTCAACACGCGCAATCCCGGCCGGATGCGCTACGTAGACGATGTGATCGCCCGCCACCGCGACACTGGTCGGCGACTGCAGGTGAAGGGCGGCCACCGACGTAAATGTGCGGGCGACCGGAAGAAAACGCAACAACCGGCTTCCCGCCGTATCGAGCACCAGGACGCTTCCTTCGTGCGTCACACCGACGTCTACTAACCGGCACGGCTGCAAATCGACCGGGATCGGAATCCGATCCAGTGGACGCCCGGAGACCAGTTGCAGTTTGTGCAACGCGGACGCCGCCGGTTTATCGTCTGATGTCTCGGCCGGTTCCGCGCTGACGACCCAGAGATCGCCGCGGGACGGATCGATCTCCAACCCCGTAATGTCGAAGAAGCCGGCGGAAGCGGACGTCACGAGATCGACCAGGTGACGCGAGCGTTCGTCAATGATCATCAGCTTCCGCAGGCTGGCGTCGGCGACGACGAAGCGCGATGAGACGCGGTCATACGCCAGACCGGCCGAGCCGAGGATCGTTCCGGGAATCCGCAACGCCTCCTCGACGTGAAGCGCCGCCGGACGAGCGGCCGAAGGGACATCCGGCGGTCGTGGCGCCGTGGACGGCGGGATGTTCGCCGGCCGTGCGGCCGGGGACGCATCCGGCAGTCGTGGCGCCGCGGACGGCGGGGGATTCGCCGGCGGTGCGGCCGGCGGGACATCCGGCGGTCGCGGCGCCGCGGACGGCGGGGAGTTCGCCGGCCGAGCGGCCGTGGTGAGCGCCGCTTCGAGCTCCGGCCATTGAGGGAGTTGGCGAACCGCTCGAAAGTCGTCGTCCGTGCTGGCATCCGTGACGAATCCCGCCGCGGCTAGACGACCAAGCATCACAAGCGCGTCGTGCGGGCGACCGCTGAGGCTTTGCGCCCGGGCCAGCAGATACATCAGGTCGTGATTCCGCGCGGGTCCGGTCTGGACGGTGCGCCAGGCGAGATCATGAAATCGTTCGTACTCGCCGCGTGCATAGGCTTCCAACGCCAATCGCTGGCACTCATGCCACTCCTGACAGGCGGCCACACGAGCGGGAGGACTGTCCTGCGCCGCCCAAAGCGAACTGACCGCGATGACGATCCGAGCAAACAGGATGGCGGCGCCAGTCAACCCGTCACCAAGCATACAACCTCGCTGAAAGCACTCCTCGACTCCGATGTATTCAAGACTCTCAACCGCGTGATGGTCACGTCCACGCTGAACGTACTGCCAGAAATACCGCACAGATTCTGCCGCGTCGCGACGCCCGAGCCGACTCTGGGACCAACTCGCGCGCACGAAGCGACGCGGTCGGGCCTCAATTCAGTCAAATGTCTCTACGGTCCAGCAGGCGGTGTGTTGCGGCTGCTCGGCTTCGCGTCCCCCGGTGCGCTGAGGGTCAGCGCTTCTCGAAGAGCAGTGATTCGCGAAAAGGAGCACAAACCGTCTCTGCCAGCAAGACGGAGATTCGGCGCTGTCGCTGTAACAAGTTGTAATGATTGACGTTCTGAGTGGCAGGCTGTTAGGGACGATTTCCGAAACCGGCTCATCCGTGTGGCGTGATCGGGAAAGCTGGGTCCAGTTGCGTGGCGCGCTCATCGTCTCGACTCGCGCGGCCGTTCCTCGTCCTCCAGCACTGCGCCATTTTCCGTCCGTCGGGCGTTGATGCCCACAGGGTAACTTTCCTGGGAAGGCAACGACCCTGACGGCCGCCTGGTGGGAATCGCCACGAGCGCTTTTGGCGACAGCGTCGACCCGAACCGAGAACAGACCTTCACCCGCGCGGCATGCGCACAGCTGCTGCGCGACGCCCGGCGCGGTCGTCGCGCGGTCGTCGGCGCTGATGATAAATCCTGGACGCCGAGTGCACGGGGCGCCGAAAGCCTCGCCGCAGGCTTCGCGCTGGCCGACGGTCTGCTCTGCGGGAACTGCTGGCTCTGGTCTCATCACGCGCCGGGGCCAGAGCGAAATTGCTGACCGCGAGCACACCACCTTCCCTCTGGAGTCAGACGCCGATCTCCGCGTCGTCGTTGTCGGTCAGCTCCGATGTGCCGACCCAACATGCGCGTCATGTTCGAGCGCGGGCAACCGCGTAGGCGTTGGCGATGTCGGGCTTCGCGTACTCGACGGAGACATTTCAGATGCGCGAGCGCTTCCGACGCGGGCGGGTCGATCGGCAGTTGATTCGGGCGTCACGAAGTACGGCGCCGAAATCTCGCCCGTATGCGCGTGTGAGAATCGCGCCGCTCAACGCCGGGCCGCCCCGAGCGAGCAAGGCATGAGCGGTTATTCGCGGACCGCGCGGGCCGCCGCGGCGGCCGAC
>JBPYEE010000583.1:0-12072 GCA_051985095.1 Vicinamibacterales bacterium
CGAGACGTCGTCGATCGAACCGGGCTGACCGGTTTGTACAGCTTCACACTGGACCTTGACCGATCCGTGCCCTTCGTCACAACCCTTCAAGAGCAGCTCGGACTCAAGCTCGATGCGGTTCGGGCTCCGGCGGAGGTCGTCGTGATTGACCACATCGAACACCTGATCGAGCACTGATTCGTTGGCCATGTGAAGTGTGTATTGCACTCGAATATCCCGCTCGTGATCTCGGTTTCCATCGTCGGCGGACGCTCATGGACCGACGCCGCGGCCCGACTGACGACTGAGTACGCATTCATTTGCGGGCCGTCGCGTCGGTCGATGGTCGAATCAGCCAGACCTTGGACATGACCAGACTGACTGTCACGCCTACCAAACACCCGAACACGACTTCCGCCACCTTGTGCAGCCCTTGCGCGATGCCCGTGGCCGACGAGCCGGACGTTAATGCCGACGCGATGACGACCGCAGCCGTGATAGGGGCCTGGCGCCACATCGTCTTGATGCGAACGACGTAAGCCGAGACCAGGACGGTCGCCGCCATTGCTAATGGAAGAACCCAGCTCTCGGTACCGCCTATGAGGAGAAAAATGAGTCCGGCCGCGCTGCCCACCGTGACGTTGATGAGGCGGCTTTTGAACATCCGCCGGGCTTCCTCGGGTTGCGGATCGGACGCAGCGACCATCGACGCGATGGCCCACAGTGGATTGCGATCGCCGATGGCCTGGAGGACGTCCCAGACGATTGTCGTCGCCACCGCCACATTGATGGCGAACCGAATCCCGACTGGGTCCAGGGACGACAGACCGAACCGCGTCATCACGTTTCTCGGAGCGGGGACTTCTGGAGACGTCGTTATTACTCGTGCCGCGTTGGAGCATTCCCGTGCAGCCGGTACACGATGCCGGTCTTCGTCGCGTCCAGCGCGATCCAGTCCCGAGCCGCGTATTGCAGCGCGATAAAGAACGCCTCGACCCGCTTCATCGCGTCCAGGCCCAACTCCCTGCGATCGTTGAAGCGAATTTGAAAGGCGAATTCGCCGATAAGAGGGCGGTGCTCTCCGCGGCTGCGCCAGATCGCAAGGTCCGCTTTCGCTCGAATCCCTTCGCCGAAGTGCAGGACGCCTATGTCCTGAAGCACTTCCTCGATGATGGTGTCACTGACGAGGGCAATCTTCTCGTCTGGCTGCTTCTTGATGCGCGCCAGGACCGGGAAGATCTTCGTGAGCGTGCCCATAGAGAGAACATCACTCTCGCCGACGTTGGACCGCGGAAACTGCACGTTGTGGGAGTACAGCATGCGGATGCCCCCGAGTTGGCCTTTGAGGGGCAGCGCTTGGCATTTGAACTTGACTTGGTGGTCTCCGAGGATCTGCGGTCGCACGTCCGTCTCGGCCGCCTTCTGCATGTCGGGATGACGAAACTTGAATACGATCTCCGGGTCGCCGATCGGGAAGCCGTCTTTATACAGAATGCGCCGGCGCAGAATGAAGCCACTGTTGTACAGACGGAAGTCGGCGGTATCCACAAAGAGAACTTCGCGGATCTGAATCGGCGTGTTTCCACACGTTCCGATCGACAACCTCACCTTGTGTTCCTCGGCAGGCTCACGCACGACATCGGCGAACCGGAGGAGGCTCTTGCGCGACCGGAAGTGGTTCGGTCTGAGCACGAGCTTGCAGCAAATATACTGAATTTCGTGCAGAGGCAAGCCGTCGGCGTAGTGGCCCGATTTCAGCAATGGGACGCGGCCTGCCCACGTCGGCTCGACGTCGGCAGTCGTCTTGCGCGCCTTTCGCCAATGCGTTTCGGCCTTGCCGTGGAGAGTTGTGCCGGTGCTGGTCTTCGGCCGGACAGCGTTCATCAGGGTCATCTCGCGGTCAGTTCACCTCCTCGAAGGCGCGTCGCGAGAAGCGGAAGCGTCGACGGGCCATTAAGCAGCAGGATCACTGCCAACAGGGAGCGAGGTAGTTGCTACGCGGTGTCACCCGTCTTGAACACGTCTCGAAAATCCGTGACGGCCGGCTGTCGGCTGTTTGCTCGGTCTGATTCCTCGGGCCTTCACGCGAGGCCCTCTCGAGACGCGGAGGCAACCAGTTTGCACAAGCGTTCGATGTGGCGGGCCGTTACTCTGCGGCGAGGGCTCAACGTTCTGCGGACAGCAGGTCTCGACCTCAGCCGGGCGAACCGGCGAAACCTGGCCTGAAGACGAAGGTGACGCATGAACTTGAGGAACTGGCGACTCTCTGGGCGTATCTCGCCGCTTTCTTTTGCCTCCTGACCACCTACAGCTTGATCACTACGGAGACGTTTCGCCCCTCGTATTTCGCCTATGGCACCGATCTGGTGAACGCTCTCATCATCGCGAAGGTGATCATGATCGGAGACGCTGTCCACGCTGGCAAGAGGTACGAGAGCAAGGCGGTGCTCTATTCGGCGGCGTGGAAAGCGTTAGTGTATGCAGGCCTCGTGTTGGCGTTCCATGTTGTCGAGGAGATCATCAAAGGCCTTCTGCATGGGGCAGCCATCGCCCAAACCCTTCAGGAGCTACGCCTCGATCACCGACTCGTTCGAACGGCCCTTGTCTTTTGCACCTTCGTCCCGCTCTTCATCGTTCGTGAACTGCGGCGCGTGATGGGAGAGGACAACTTCCGAGCGCTCTTTCTTCATGCAGCGTAGGGTCGAGAGTGCGCCCCACCTCGAAGCGTTTGAGAACGACGCATGATCGGTCACGGCGCGTCGGTCGCATCGTCGCGACGTGGTCCCCCGCCGCTATCACACAGACGGCCCAGCTGACATCGTGGATCCAGGTGAAAGAATCCCGCGTATTCGATCGCCGCCCATACCCTGTCGGATCCAGCCGGCTCGGTGAACCGCCGCGACCGGTCAGCGGAGCTCCGTGCGAACACCGGAGGACCCAGAGCGCAGCCGATCGCTACTGGGAAGGCGTCTCCAGGATGTCTCCGCGACGGCGGTCGATTTCACCCTATTCGCGAAAACCTGTGAGGACGCCGCAGGAATCGCAACGCATCGAACATCGAATGTTTAGAGCCAGAACTCTCACACCATCAACCAGTTAAAGCAACGTCGAGGTCGAATCGACCCCGTTACCCACCCTGGTGAGGCTCGTGAGCCGTCAGGACTTCCTTCCGGCGACCTCCCCGTGTTCAACATGTCTCCAGCCGGGTCGGGCTGTATCGCCGCGTTCACAGTGCCGTCCGGGTGGGGCGCGCGTCTAGGAACTTTTGTGGCGTGCCTCCAGAAAGGCGATGTCGTCGGCATCGCCTGACACGGAACGGTCCGCCCTGGCAATCTTCTTAAGATGCAACAGGTCCTGCTCGGAGGCGATCTCGAACACATGCGCGCGAATTTTCGTTCTCGTCGCGTGCGCGGCGAGCGTCGCCGCCGGACTGGGAAGTCCAACAGGAGGTCGATCCGGAGCCCTGTCTCCGCGTCGAAGAAGTACGCGCTTGCCCGGCGCATCGAGGCGAAGCCGGGTGGAGGCGACCGTTGCGGTTGGTGATCGTCGAGATGACCTCTCGTGTGTCGTTAAGACCTGGCGAGTTCGAGCCGCCGATCGTAGAACACGTCGAACATTCGAGGGAGGCGGTCGCCCGGATGCGAGATCACGAAATCGAAGTCGCGCGTGACTCGGCGTGATGCCAATATGACTAGCGCCATGCCTCCCACGAGCACCGGCTCGAGACCGAGGCCGCGGAGTGCCTGGACGATCTCCCCGACCGCCTGAAGATGATCGACGGGATCGGTCATCTCAGGTTCGCGCGGGATAGATCCCGGGCAGCCGCCCGACGAAGCTGTCCAGGCGGCGGACGGCCGGTGGCTGTCCTCGAAGCGCGTTTTGTGTGGCGACGTATCGGAAATTGTCGGCAATGCGACGGGCTGCCAGGAGTGATTGACCCGAGCTTTGCCACCCAGAGACGCGATGTGCTTCCTCGCCGCTCCAGGTAGCCGTCTGGCACGTGCTCGGCCGCCTCTACGGCCCGTTGTTCTGGCCATCTCCGAAACGTCCATACATCGGCCTCCTCCGCGTCATCTGCGGATCGTTGCCTGGCCGGAACGCATTTGCAACGGTCTGACAACGTCGACCCACCGTCGCATATAGACGTCTACGATCCGCGAGATGACTCGCGCGAGCGCGAAGAGGTTGAAGACGAGCGGCTGCGCCGGTGGTCGATCGGAGAGACGCCTGCCCCTGAGCAGCACCAGGCCGTAATCGTCAACGATGCGCGGCGGCGCTGCGAGCGCCTCCACGCCAGCAGGAGGCTGTTTGACGTGGTCCTGCTCAGTCGCCAGTCGTTTGCCTCATTGGTGCGGCGGTCGTGTTCGAGGCGTGGGAGCACCGCTACAATCACGAACGCTTCTCGATCGCGATTTCGCGGGCACACTGCGCTGTCGTGCCGTCCGCAAAAATTGCCGACGCGAGCGCCAACCAACTGGCGTTCAATCGGGGTCAGCTCTTGACGAGGTACAACAGAAAAATCTGCGCACTCAGATGTTGCGGCCACACCGAGCGTGGTTCCATTGAAACGTGTGTCCCCCACATCTCGTGACCGACATTGGTGAGCTGCATGTGCCGGAACGCTCATAGTTGTTGCGATCGACGCAGAAGACACGCTCAGGTGCGTGCGGCAACCGCCTTGCATTGCCTCATAACGGTGAGGTTTGCCTTTATCGATTGTTGCACTGAGGTGAACGTCCTGGACCGTTTGGATCGGTCACTCCGAGTCGCCATGGAAGCGGTCGCCCGCCGCGACGGGTTCGACAATCTGGTCGAGACGTGAGCACCATGAACCAACTTCTCCGGACGGTCGTCGTAAGCGTCGCCATCGGGATTACAGCTGCCGCTGAGCCGTCGCCAACAGTGCCTGCAGGCACTCGGGTGCAGGTGAAGCTGCTCAAGATGATTTCATCTCAGAGCTCGCACCTGGGCGAGACAGTGCAGTTTGAGGTCGCCCACGACGTTGTGATGGAGGGCCTCGTCGTCATTTCACGCGGCACGCCGGCCGTGGGATCTGTGACGAATGTGAAAGCCTATCCCGGCCACCAACCGTGGTGGAGCAACCGTCAGGTCTCCCCAGGTCGGCTCGGGTTCACGATTTCGGCAACGAGAGACGTCGACGGCAACATCATCCGCCTCAGTGGGCCGCTTAGACGCGATCAAACGCCTCGCCGTCTTCTGATCAGCTGGTACTACGAAGGAGAGATGTTTGACGCCATCGTCCTGTCGGCCCGCTGATTGTTTGCACCGATTTGCTCAGATCACGCGAAGAGCTCGACGCCTGCGAGGTCAGGCTCGAGCTTGCAGCGGACCCGTCTGCAATCCGCCTGGCGATCGTTCCGCGATAATGGACTGATGGTCAGCGTCATTGTCGTCACGCGAAGGGCTCTACTGATCGCCCGCGGCGGATCCACGTGGACCGTCGAGGAACACCTCCTCGGACGATCATCCGACTGTGTGGCGGTCGATCCCCGCGACCCGACTCGTGTGTACTGCGGAACGGCAGGTTCGGGTCTTTTCCGAAGCCGCGACAGCGGACGAAGCTGGGAACCGGTGGGACCGGGCATCAACCACGCTGCAATTACGGCGGTCGCGGTGAGTGAAGCCGGGGCTGCTGACGGATTCGGTCTCGTCTACGCCGGCACCGAACCGAGTGCGGTGTTTCGCTCAGAGACCGGTGGCGACACCTGGGCGGACCTCGCGGGTCTTCGCGCGCTGCCGTCCGCCTCGACCTGGAGTTTTCCACCGCGCCCACAGACACATCATGTTCGGTGGATCGAGCCCGACGTCGGCACGGTCGACCACGTCTTCGTCGCGATCGAGGCCGGTGCCCTCGTACGGACGTTTGACGGCGGGCGAAGCTGGCACGATCGCGTGCGTGGCGGTCCATATGACACGCATCGTGCGGTGACACACCCCCTGGCACCAGGCTGGATCTACTCGGCCGCCGGCGACGGATATTTCGAAAGCCACGATAACGGGGAATCGTGGCAATCACGCGAAGATGGGTTGCAGCACCGCTACCTCGTGGATATCGCCGTTGATCCCGCGGATCCGGAGAAGGTGGTCGTGTCGGCGGCAGATGGCCCCTTTGTGGCCTATCGGCCGAATTCAGCCGAGGCGTATGTCTACCGGAAAACTGACGGCGATCGATGGGAGCAGGCGATGAGCGGACTGCCAGGCGCGGCAGGAACAACGGCGAGCCGCTTCGCCACCCATGCGAGCGAACCAGGCATGATCTACGCCGCCAACAACCGCGGCCTGTTTCGATCGGATGATGCTGGACGACACTGGAGGGCCGTTGACATCCCGCCGCTACAGCCCGGGCTTGCGGATGGCGTGTCGGCGCTTGCTTGTCTTCCTGAATGAGCCGCGCCTCCGGCGACGAGAACGCGTTCCACCTCATTCCGCCGTTCCCGTCGCCGGCCTGGAGAGGACAAGAGCTCGGACAACGTCCGCCGATCGACACCTTCACACTGAGACGTAACCCTCAGCCGGCAAAACGCACACCGCCGCTGGCACGAGAACATTCGGCAAGACGCGGCGATGGAGAACGGTGAATCGCCGTTCACGTCACCGTACCAGATGTTTGTCGCTCTCCGCTATTGTGGCCATCGCCGTCGCTCCGTTCACTGCGAAATCGCGCTGACGCGATGCAGGTCCCGAGAACAGCTCACCGGAGTAGTCGAGGATCGATAACGCACTCTCGAGCGCGGACAATCGCGATCCGCTCTGCCCGCGGATGCGCCGGATTCAGTAACACACCGGAATGACGACGCCTTCGATGATCGCAGCCTTCGTGCAGCGCACTTCCTTACGCCTCGACACGACGACCTTGGTACCCGCGCTGGGCCTGAGCGCATCAGGGAACGCGCGCTGGCGGGCCAACAGCCGGCTGGCAGCGAGGGCGAGCGGCTCGGTCCCGCGAGTCCATCCCCGTCGATGTCCGAGGCGGCGCGACCGAATCCGATCTGCACGCTCCCGGTGCGAACCTTTCAAGGCCTGATCGTGACCTTCGTGACGTTCCACAGGATCGCCGAGCCGAGGTAGACCACGTTGGGATCCTTGCAGGCGATTTCATGGACGAGCCGACCAGCATCGTCCTCGCCGCGACCCAGGCTGGTCTGCGCCCATCCAACGACTTTTCCGCTCTTCAAGTCGATCTTGTACAGCCGGCCCGACGTGCCATCGGAGCTGTAGATGTATTGCTCGCCGCTTGCGTCGGGTCGCGGAATGCAAAGACCCCACGGCGCTCCGATGCCGGTGATCGACTTGACGAAGTTCAGATCGTCGTCATAGACCTGGATGCGATGGTTGTTGCGGTCGGCAGCATAAATGTTGTCCTGGGCGTCCACTGCGACGCTGTGCACGATGTTGAACTGGTTCGGTCCAGTGCCCCATGTGCCGATCCATTTCAGCCAATGGCCGCCAGGCGCGATCTTGACCACGCGCGAATTTCCATACCCGTCGGTGACGAACACATTGTCATGGGAATCCCAGGCGACGTCAGTAGGACGGTTGAACGTGCCGACTCCGCCATCGGGATGAAGGCGATGCTGCATGTCGACTGGATGTTCAAGCTGGCGCGCCTCGCCCTCGAAACCGCGGCCCTTCTTTTCCAGCATCTGCTCGAGATAGTCGATGGCCTCGGGCGTGCGGCCAAACTGTTCGAGCGGCACTGCCGAAGGACTGTACTTGACGATCATGCTCGAGCCCTCGTCGACCTGCCAGACGTTGTCGTGTTTATCGACGCGAACGGAATGCGCAAAAGACGCCGCGTAGTTGTGCGGCCCCCACTCTTTGACGAATGTGCCGTTCTGGTCGAACTCCCACAGCATGGCTGCCGTGCCACCTCGCGCTATCCCCTGCGGATTGGTGCGTGAATAGACGAAGACGTGGTTCTGCGAATTGACATCGACGCCAACCGTCTCGCCCATGGTTTCGCCCGGAACCAACAGCTGCAGGACCTCCTCCTGGTAGTTCAGCTTTGGTGTCTTGGCGTCGAGGGCATCCTGCTCAGCCTGCTGCGCCTTGGTTGATATCTGGGCGTGGACCGTCGACAGACTGCCGGAAATCAGGAGCGCACCGAACAAGGCTATGCTCTTGCGTTTCATCGTCGTCCTCTCCTTTGATGCATGATGCGTGTCCGGATCGTCAGCACGGGTTGGTTAGTGATCGCGACCTCGTGCTCCAGCTTCGTCTCGCGAACCCGGTAGCCTGTGGCTCCGGCCACTGGCCTCGAGTCTGGACGCGATCTGAAAGCACGGAACGCGCAGCCGGCGAGTGTCGTGCTGGCGACCAAATCAGGCGGATTCTAGCCTGAACCAGTCTGGACTACTCGTCACCGATCACGAAGGGGTCGCTCGTGGGCGTGTGCGTCGGGAACCCTTCGCATGCCGCCAGAGCCTCCCGCTCGATTTCTATGGCCTCCGCGGTTGACCGCCGCCCCACGCTGAGCCGTCACCTCCTGCCGGAGCCCCAGCGCGGGCGTAGATGGCGGCTTTTCATCGAAAGAATTCTCACGGCGCCCGGGGTCACCGATACGCGCTACCGTGTTAACCTGCGGACGGCCGTGAGTGTTGAACAAATGAAGAGCGTTGAGACGGCACTCGTGATCGCCGGTGCTGTGGCCCTGGTGATCTGGCGCGCCGTCGCGTTGTATCAAGAGTCATTCAAGAGGAAGAACCGCTGACCGTCGCCTGAGGAGTCGATGGGCCGCACCGCATGCCGGTTCCCGCCAGACTCGGCAGACTCCAGGGGCGCGGCTGCACGCGGCGAGAATCTGCAGACCCGCAAATCCCGTCACGTTTGCGTGATTTCTCAGATGAGGTGCGCGGTCGGACGGCGGCTTGAAGATTGGGTCATCGATCGGCGCGCAATTTATCTGGCATCAGCTTTCGACCATCGCCAGCTGATTGGCGCGCGGCAGCTGAGGATACAGGCGCGCCGACTGAAATCGGACAATTGACGCTCTTAGCAGACCCCGATATTCGTCGCACGAGTTCGAACCCGACCGCCTGGATCGTCGTCATCGCTACGACGATCGGTGCGGTGCTGCGTTTTGAGGGGCTGGCCTTCGGTCTCCCCCAAGTGACTGCGCGACCGGATGAAGAAGCCATCGTCTCCGTCGCGATGCGGATCATTGCGCACGGACCAAACCCGCAGTTCTTTCGGTATCCCACGTTGTTCATGTATCTGATGGCGGGCGTCTACCGTGCCTACTTTGCCGTCGAGCCGGCTTTGAGCCATGTCCTCGGCACCGCTGCGTTCGTTCCCGACAGTGCCGTTGACGGCCCGTTGTTCCTCCTGAGTCGCGCTGTCGCTGCGGCAGCCGGCACGTTGACGATCCCTCTCGTGTTCGCCAGCATGCGGCGTTTGACGTCGCCGCGGGTCGCGGCGGTGGCGGCATGGTTGCTGGCTGTGGCGTTTCTGCACGTGCGAGATTCGCATTTCGGGGTGACCGACGTCCCGGCCACGTTTCTCATCATGGCCGCCTTTACGCTCATCGTCAGCGGCCCGATGGACCGATTGCACCTCTCGCGAGTGGTGATCACAGCGTGCCTCTGCGGCCTGGCGGCGGCGACCAAGTACAACGCCGGATTGATCATCATTCCGCTGCTCGTGAAGATCGGACTGGACGAGCGAGGTCCTGAAGGACGCGGGTCGGTCCCCACGATGATCGCGTTGGCGGTGGTCGTCGCGTTCCTGGCGTTTGTCGCCGCGACGCCGTACGCGTTTCTCGACTTTGGGCACTTCCGTCATGATCTGATCGCAGAGGAGGTGCACCTCGCAACCGGTCACGGCGCGGAGCTCGGCCGCGGTTGGTTACGTCATCTTCAGTTGTCCCTGTGGTACGGAATCGGTCCTGCGATGCTGGCCGCCAGCCTCGTCGGCGCGATCTGGCTGATCGTTGTCGACGTCGAAACGGGCGTCATTCTCCTTTCATTCCCGTTGATCTACTACGGCATGATGGGTGGCGGCCGCACGGTGTTCGTCCGCTACATGATCCCGATCGTTCCATTCCTCTGCATGCTGGCGGCGTGGACGGTCGATGCCGTCGGGACGGTGATCGCTGAGAACGTGCCGCTGAATCGCCGGATCATCACTATGGTGTTGACCGGCGCTGTCGCGTGGACCAGCCTCGTGCGTGGTGTCAGGTTTGATCAGATCCTTCGACAGCCCGACAGTCGACAACTCGCCCGTGCGTGGTTCGATGTGCGCTATCCCACCGGCGTATCGCTGTATCAGACGGGATCCCCGTACGGGTGGGTGATGCAGCAGCCAGCTGACCGTTTCCCCGTCTGCGACTTCGACCCGGACTCGGGTCGATTCGAGGGTCGGGGGTGCGCGGGCATTGACCTGCCGCGCGTCATCATCGTCCAGCGCTCGCCGCTGTCGGGGTACAGCGACCATCCCCCTCTCCTCGATGCCGTGTTGATGGCTCGCTACCAATTGGTTGGCCGGTTTAATGACGTGGCGGACGACGCCGTGTACGACCCGCAGGACGCGTTTTTCGTACCGATCGGCCGGTTAGACCTCGTGCACCGGCCGGGACCGGCATTTGATGTTTTCGAGCGACGCTGACGCGCACCGAGGTCCGGTCAGTTCGCGGAGACGATTTTCACCGGGCGCGACATACGCAGGGCCATAATCCTCGGATGCGATGGAAGCCGTTCGCCTCGGACTCGCCCGTCTTCCTGTGCCTCGGGTCAGCAGATCACGCGGTCGAACCGGGACTCCCCTCGAAGACCGCGGTCTACGCCGCCGCGGCACGCGCCGTGGGATCGAAAGATCCGAACCCCGAGCGACGAAATCCCGATTACTTTGCCATCCAGTTCCTGGGTCCGCGGGAAGGTGCGGTCCTGCCGGATTACGACATCGCGGCGCTCGATCTGGATTTTGGGGACCGCGATGAGGCATCTCGGCGTCAAGCTTCCGATGTCGTCACATGCGTATCGGACGGAAGCGTTTGACGCCGATATGCTCGACGCGCTTCAAGCAGGCGCTCGGCAGGTGGTTGTTCTCGGAGCCGGATTCGACAGCCGTGGCTATTGGCTTCCGGTTCAGCTTCGCGGCATCCGGTTCATCGAAGTGGACCACGGTCCCACGCAGGAATACAAGAAGGAGCGCGTCAGGCAGGTTCTCGGCGCCTTGCCCGAGAGCGTGTCCTAGGTGCCTATGGACTTCACGAAAGACCGCCTCCTCGAACAACTCGTTGAAGCCGGATATTCGACCAGCAACAGACCTTTTTCCTCTGGGAAGGCGTTGTGTTTCATCTGCCGGAGGCCGGCACGCTGCACTTCGTGCGGGATCATGCGGCGGTGGGCAGCCGGATTGCGTTCAATTGCACGTACGCTCGAGAGCCAAACGTGAACAATCCAGAGAGCCTCTGCGCCCGATAGGGCGAGCTGTGGCTGTTTGGTTTTCCCGAAGACGGCGCGGCACGATACGTCCGACGAGAGGGGTTAGACGTTGTGTCAGATACCCACGCGACGCAGAACATCTGCATCGCCATCGTTCCGACGCGCGAGTGACGGCGCTCGGGCGTGCCCGCACGCCTTCGAAGCAGGATCGCTCCGTCGACGGCGGACCGACAAATCACTCGGTAGGCAACCGATCAACATCGCGTCGACAGGAGGTCCCGATGATCCGCCCCAACACATTCGCATCGCTGACGTTGGCCGGTTTTGTCATGGCGGTATGGAGCGCGCGAACGGATCGAGATACCGTCGTCGCCCAGCCGAGAACCCCGATGATGGTGACCCGGCTGTACACCGGACCAGATCAGAAAACGCACGCCGAGACGATCGAGATGAAGTTGACGCGGCAGGGCCGCTCGGAAACCGAGCTGTCCGACAGCGTGAAAGTGAGCGGGTTGCAGTTTCGCCGGACGTCACCGCAATACGCGCTCGACTTTCATCCCGCACCCTCGCGCCAGTACGTGGTGACGCTGAGCGGACGCGGTGAGATCGAGCTGGAAGACGGCACGAAGATTCCGTTGAGCCCCGGGCACATCTTGCTCGCCGAAGATACGGCCGGGAAGGGTCACATCTC
>JBPYEE010000584.1:0-9213 GCA_051985095.1 Vicinamibacterales bacterium
ATGTCCCATGTGCCGAACGCAAGCGCCGCGTACGCGACGCGACGGCGCCGGGTGCCGTCGGCGAGCACCCCCAGCGTCGCGATCATGACAAGCGTGGCCGCCTCGCGCGAGAGTTCAACGTAGCCGAAGCGCTCCATGCATCGGCAGGGGGTCTGACTGGTACGGCTCAATCCGATCGACGAGCGCGCGAATGTAAAACACGCTCGCAGCTTCGACCCAGGCCATCGCGATCGCGAAGGCCATGACGATCGCCCATCGCGTTCGCTCCGAAAGGCGATCGATCATCGCCGTCGCTCGACCTGCTGAATGCGTGCCTCGACGCGGTCGATGACGTCGTCCGGCGTCGAGGTGCCGGCCGTCAGTCCCACGACGTTCGCGGCATCGAACCATTCCGGGCGGACGTCCGTGTCGGTCTGCACGTGATGCACGCGCGGGCAGTAGCGCGCACAGGTCTCGACCAGTTCACGCGTGTTGTTACTTGCCCTGCCGCCGACCACGATGACGACGTCCGACTGGAGCGCCACGTCGACCGCTGCGGATTGCCGTTCCTTGGTGGGCTTGCAGACGGTGTCGACGAAACGCACGTCCGATTGCGGGAATCGCCGGTGGATTAGCTCGACCAGGTACCGCACCTTCTCGACCGGCTGCGTCGTCTGGGCCGCCACGCCGAGGCGTGGATGCTCCTCGAGCGCGAGGACGTCATCCTCTCCGAGAACGACGTCGAAGCTCTCGAGGTCGCCGGTCAGGCCGCGCACCTCCACGTGATCGCGTTGCCCGACGATGACGACGTGGTAGCCCTCGCGCGCGAGGGCCGCGACCGCACGGTGCGCGACGTGGACGAGCGGGCACGTCGCCTCGACGACCCTCAGCCCCAGCGCGCGCGTCCCCGTGAGGGTCCGCTCGGACGTGCCGTGAGCCGTCACCATCACGGTCGGCGTCCTGACGTGGGCGGCGTCCTGCGCGACCGCGATGCCCTTCGCCTCGAGGACGTTCAGGACGGTGGGATTGTGGACGAGGTCACCGAGAATCGTGAGGGGCCCCGCGTCAGCGTGCTCGAGCGCGAGCGCGATGGCATCGCGAACGCCGAAGCACATGCCGAGGTGGGCGGCTCTGAGGATGCGCATGCAGATTAGTTTACCGACAAGAACTTTGTATTGTAAAGTATTGCCCTGAGGCGAAAATATTCGCTATGTCGCCGACGCCGCGCGAGACGGTCGATATAGGATCCGCTCCCTTCGCAAGATGCCGGGTTTCGCAATTGTCGCTGTTGTGACCCTTGCGCTCGGCATCGGCGCAAACGGCGCCCTGTTTTCGGTCGCGAATGCGGTCCTGATCAAACCGCGATCGGTTCCTCATCCAGAACGCCTGGTCCGATCAGTCACTGATAACAACGGCGTGTCGATGAACGCGAGTCCGGCGATGTTCAGAGTGTGGAGGACGCTGACGCGATATTCGAGGATGTTTCGGCGCATCGATTCGATATCGTCAATCTCACCGGAGATATTCAACCCGAACAGATCGGGATTGCTCGGGTCAGTCAGGCGTTTCTCCGGTTGTTCGGGGCGTCCGTTCTGCGCGGTCGAGTGTTCACTCCGGAGGAGGACCGGCCTAATGGTCCCGCAGTCGCAATCCTGCGCTACTCGTTGTGGATCCGTCGATTCGGTGGCGACGAATCAGTACTTGGGCGTCGTCTCATGCTCGCCAGCGTTCCGCACGCCATCGTTGGCGTCCTCAGCCCCGATTTCGACAGTGAGCAATTCCAGCAGCTGCCGGATGTGTGGGTTGTCGCTATCGAAAACTCCATCGGTACGCCCACACCTTGCCACGAGTTGTTAGTCGGGCCGGACTCCAGAATCCCGGAGACGGCAGCCTCTCATCAGTTGACACAAATCGTGCGCACACGCGCTGGACCACGCGAAAGACTGACGGAAACCGATCGATCAGGACGCGCCGTTCATAGTGATGGACCGTTAAGCTCAATCGCTGCAAGCGGTACCGAGTTGTTGGTAGGGACAACGGCGCCGAAGCCAGAACCATCGCATGAACTGGGAGCGTGTCGCGGCCTGCCTCGATCCCCTGTTACCACCAGTCAAAATCGTGCATCCCTATCCCGACGCGCGCTTCGGCGCCAGATACCCCAACATCCGAGGTAGGAACCGTGTGCGTAGCGGCGCCAGCACGCGTCTGTGCGGGGGGCAGCGAGCAATCGCTGTCCCGACCGCGACCGGGCCGACTCGGCCGCGGAGACAGCTCTGCGGAATGTCTGTGGAGGCAGCGCCGCAAAATCCGGCGGGGGAGCATCCGGCGTCTTCGGAGGAGTTAACGGCGACCCCGCAGCGTCGCGAACAGCGACCACCAGAAGAGGCCAGCAACCAGCAGGATCGGGTAGACCACGCCCTGACGATTTCGATAGATGATGGTCACGCCAATAGCGAGCGCGCCCAGAACTAGCGTCCTGAGCCACTGCGTCTTGCCTGGCGCATTACTGTTCCTCATGTCAAAGACGCGATGAATGAAGAGGTACGAGCTCACTGGCCATTTCCTTCCGAGGCACATCTCGGTGACTTGCGCGCAGGTAACGGCCGTGCTGCGTGATCGACACGACCAGCTGTAGTCCGCAATAAACCGGTTGCTGGTGATTCTCCGAGACGTTTCGAGGCGACAGAGAAAAGTCCCCGATCAACGGTGACCGACAATTCACTGACAATCGGTAGCGGCGCGTAGTGGTGTGGCGTGGCCCGAAACTCGAGAATTGGCGAGAAAACGGGAGCGGCGGTCTGCTGCTGCCCCGGGATTCTATCGTTCGCTCACGCTCCGAACCAGGAGGTCGCACGGTTACCCCGTTTCCTCTCGGATTCTGTCGACAGCGCGCGTTGAGCGACTGATATCGGTCAACGATCCGCGAAGTTCCTCGTACACGGAGCGGGTCGACGCTCCCAACCTTGAGCCCTCGATCTCGTCGGTAGATCTGCTGGTCATCGATCATGTCGAACACCCGAACACAAGTCAGCTCAAGCGGTGACGTAACTATCGCTTACAACGGGCGAAACAGGCTCCGCCCTACTTCACCACCGTCAACGACACGTCGAGTTTCGTCACCTCGCCGTTGACTTTGTCGGTGGCCGCGATGAACTCGCGCGATTGACCGTCTTTGAGGACGACCTGCTCGAAGATGCGGAAGCTGCGAAAGCTCGGTGCGCCCTGGGCGACCGCTTTCGGCGCAGGGCTATCGTCCCCGTACACCGACGAATCGTCGATCGCGAGATCGAACCGAAACCGCCCGTCGTCGAGCGAGGCGGCCGTGCAGTCGATGTTGATGCCAACATCGCGGTACTGATATGACGTGACCGGCGCCGTGGGCGTGCCCTCCTTGATCATCATCGAGGGGATCGGCACCGAAGATCCCATCCGCAGCGACGCCTTCGGGCCGTTCGCATTGACGACGAGCGTGTACGGCAGGCTGCTCACTTTCTTGTCGCCCTGATACCGGGACAGCACGATCGTCAACTTGACGGGAGTGATTGGCCTCTCGTCCGCAGCCACAGCGGCGCGCGGCACGATGAGGGTAAGTGCGAGCGCCGCGGTCTTCAGTACGGTCTTCACTGTCGGACTCCTTGGCCGCCGTCGGTGGATAGCGGCGCGATGACAATCGAATCAATGACAAGATCAGCGGCGGCCGGGATCGCGGGCGGCGATGGATCGATCTGCCAGGTGCGCGGACCCTCGATCAATCTGAGAATCGCGCGTGACTCCGAAGGCGAAATCAGGATCTCGGGCTCTTGAGTCTCGCGCGCGCGAACGGAACGGACCGCTCGGTGTTGCCTAACGGACGACGACGCTGCCGCCGCAGGCAGCGTCGGCGTCGACAAGGTCGATCGCGCGGCGAGCCGCGAACTCGTGCTCGCTGCCGGTGCGCGCGACGGTCGCAGCGCGATAACGAGCGCGACGGTTGCGAGTGCGGCGACGGCAGGGATCCAGATCCAGAGTCCGAATCGCCGGCTGACTCGGGGCTCGGGCTCTGCAGCGATCCGCGCGCGCACTCCGGCGGCGAACGACCGCGACGGGTCGACCGCGAGCGCGGTCCGCAGATCGTCTTCCACCGGCAAGCGAGTCATTGCAAAAGGTCCTTCAGCTTCTTGCGCGCCACGAACAGACGCCACTTCACGGTTCCCGTCGCCACGCCGAGCAGCTTCGCGACCTCCGCGAGATCGTGCTCCTCGATGTTCGCCAGAACGATCGCGAGCCGCAGCCTCTCCGGCAGCGCATCGATCGCGTTCCACAGACGCCGCGCCCGCTCGCTGGCTTCGAGCGCGTCGGACGGCGTGGGCGGCGGCGCCTCGAGCGCGCGCGACTGCCAGTCGTCGTGATCCCGTCGGGCACGCCGCCGATTGCTGCGCTGGCGATCCAGAGCCATTCGCCACGTCATCCGCACGAGCCACGCGCGGAACCGATCGCGCTGCCGGAGCTTCGAAAAGCTCCGGTGCGCTTTCGCGAACGCCTCCTGGGCGACGTCCTCGGCATCTTCGCGGTGACGCAGGACACTAAACGCCACACGGAACGCCAGCCGTGACGACTCCGCGAGCCGCGCCTCGAACTCGCGCTCGAGTTCGTCGTCGGTCCCGGCCACCGTCAGGAGGCGGTCCGTGAGTTGTCCGGCGACGAGCCGCATGCCCTGATCATCCGTCGTCACTTCAGCGAGACGCCACCGTCTGCGTGTTGGTTGGATGGTGCACGGTTGATCGGCAAGAACCCGATCCGAGCGACAGTTGCACGAAGATCTGACGATCGTCTTCGCACCCGCGGTCTAAATGCTGAGCTTGGTTAACTGGAGCCGACAACGTGCGAGCGACAACAGGCTGAGCTTGCGGAGTTACGCATGTCCGATTCAGCCGTCGAGGAGGTCTGGTTGGCGATGAGAACCGTTTGACTTACACAGTGTAAGACCGATAATTACGCCATGAAAAGGCCCAACCGATTGTCGCGCGCGGAGTTCTTAATCCTCGATCTCCTGCAGGCGCAAGAGAGTTTCGGGCTGGAGCTCGTGGCGCGCTCGGAGGGCGCTCTCAAGCGCGGAACCGTCTACGTCACCCTGAGCCGGATGCAGGACAAGGGCTACGTCACCTCGCGCGCCGAGGCCTTGTCACCGGGCGCGATCGGATTGCCGAGGCGGCTCTATCGGCCGACGGCGTACGGAGTGGCGGTGTTCAAAGTGTGGCACCGAGCCGAGCGCGCGCTGGCGCGACTGCAGCCGCAGGAGGCGTAAGCATGAGACCTGGCACGACACTCCATCGAATCGCCCGCCTAACCTGCACGCGCGACCGCTGCGACCGCGTCCTCGAGCCGGCACTTGCCGATCTTCAGCACGAGTGGGCCGCGTCAAACAGTTGGTGGGTGCTCGTCCGGAGTTACGTCGCATTCTGGCAATCATGGGGAGCGTGTGTCCTGCGCGACGCGGCGGCCGCCGAATCGCGATCCTTTAGCGCCACCGTCCTCACCGCACTCGCGCTCACGGTTGCCGTGACGGCGTCGATCGAACTTGTGCTGATGCACGGCAGCTTCGCAATTCGCCATCTGATCCTTTCGGTCCCTTTTCGCGTCGTCTTCGCCGCGAGGTCCGACACGGCGACGTTGCGGTATGGCGTCGCGTTAGCGATGGGTCCCGCGCTGTTCATCGCGACCTGGCGGACTCAACGAGTTGCACCGGCCGCGTACGTGACCGCGGCGGGACTCGGCATCGTTCTCACGGTTATCTCGTCAGGCTACATCGCTCCCGCTCTGATCCGGCTTGAGATGATTCGACAACATGACAGCTTCGCCCGCTGGGCGGCGCAGGCGCCCTCCTCATCCGTCCGAGGCTGGTACGTCCCGCCTCTTGATTTCTCTTCGTGGGAGGTCGCTGAGTCGTGGCCGGACCTGATTCGAAGCGCAGCCGAACCACCCCGCCATGAGTCCGCGTTGGTGCCCTGGTACGTCACGCCAGACGAGGCCGCCAGGCCGGCCCGCGATCGTCAAGAGATCATGGAGCGTCTGTTGTTGATCCCGCTGACGTTGGGTTCAGCAGTGATCGGAGCAGCGATCGGACGGGCTATGAGACATCCGAGCAAGGTGGACCCTATCCCAAGATCGTGAGTGTCCAACGGAGGATTGATCAACTCGGCGTGAATCTGGATGCCGTTTTGGAGGCGAATGGTCCTGGTGCCGCATGAGCGCCTACGTGACAACGAGGTCTCCGAGCAGCGCATCGGTTGCAACGATGGGTGAGGCCCGACCGTTCACGATCGATTTGCATTCTCCCACGGTAGCGACTTGAGCGTAGGCCAGCCGCGGCGGGCATCGGGCGGTGCGACTGGCGGTATGGTCAATGTGCTCATCGAACTACCCGCGGCCGTCGTGGACCCGATTCAACGGTACGCCAAGCACCGCGGCACCGGACCGGGCAGCTGTTTCAGACTCGCGGCCACCGGGAGAAGAATCGCGACGGACGCCTCGCGACGCGGTCCGCTGCCGCATTGTGCGGTTGCTTGGGCGCGAGAATCGGCATCCACTTATGGGCGCACGGCCTGCGTCACACGTTCCTGACGATTGCCGCCGTCGAAGGCGCGACAGCTGGATTCAACTTGAACGACATTCGTGTCCACAGCCGGCACGCCAGCGTCTTAACTCTTCAGGTCTATATTGACGTCCACAACGCCGCCAGGGCGCGGCGGGCGACCGTCGATCGCCCGCAAGGGTCTCGAAGGCCGAACTCGTGACGAGCACGACGGAGACTCAAATCCTGTGCGCCCGAACCGGACGAAGTGGCGTGACCCGATATCGACCGCCCGTGGAGTCCTGCTGCTCCAACTACTGCGGCGGCGCAGAACCGCAGCGCGGTATTCTCCGTAATGATCGACATGCTGTACGCCGTGATCGATGACCTGCGCTTCGGCGGACGTCTGCTGCGAAAGAACCTCGGATTGTCGGCGGCGATCATGCTGACGTTCACGATCGGTATCGGCCTGAACGCCGGTGTGTTCACAGTCATCGACGGGTTGCTGTTCCGTCCGCGCGTCACGTACGACCCGGCGAGCTTCGTCGAACTGGTAGTCGACCGAGTCGACGCGAATGGTCGGCGCGCGTTGCCATTCGTCAGTCTTGAAGAGTACGACGCGTTTGCCGGCGCCACATCGCTCCGCGACGTCGCAGTGTGGACCCCGGTTCATGCCACCCTTGGCGAGCAGACCGGCGGCAGCGAATCCGTTCCGCTGCTCGTGAGCTGCAATTTCTTCGCGGCGTACGGACCGGATCAGCCTCTCCTCGGCCGGCGCCTGCGCGCAGGCGATTGCGCCGCATCGGACACGCCTCCAGTCGTGGTCATTGGCGAAGACCTGTGGCGAACCGCGATGGCGGCCAGGTTGGATGTCATCGGCTCCCATCTCGTGCTGAATCGGCATGCGTTCACCGTCGTCGGCGTCATGCCGTCGCAGTACGCCGGCCAACTGCGAGGGCCAATCTGGGTCCCGTTCACGGCCGCGCCGATCTTTTACGATGGCCGCGATCTGTTCCATGACCGATCGACGCCTTGGCTCCTAGGTACGGTCGGACGGCTGCGACCTGGGGTGTCGCGAGCGACGGCGTTGGCCGAAGTGGCTCTCATCGGCCGTCAACTCGACACCGCAGTTCCGAGCCAACGGACGACGGTCCGTCTCACCGGCGGGGCCATGATCGATGAGCCTCTGGTCGCTCAGGGCGCGGCATGGGGGGTGCCACTCATCATGGCCGCCCCCGCCGTGCTGCTCCTGATTGCGTGCACCAATGTGGCGTTGCTCCTCCTGTCGCGCTCGATGGCGCGGCAACATGAGATCTCAGTGCGTATCTCGCTCGGCGCGAGCCGATCCCGCTTGCTGCAGATGCTGTTGGTCGAGAGCGCGCTCCTCGCCGCAATCGCGGTACCGTCGAGCCTGGCCGTCGCGTCGTACACACCGCGGGTCTTTCGAGCGCTGATTCCACAGCTGCCGTACTATCACTTCGCCATCGATGCGCAGGTAGGGGCTTATCTGGGCGCCATCACCCTGTTCGCCGGCATTCTGGCCGGCATCGCGCCCGCCTTCGAGTCTCTCAAGAAAGACGTCAACGCCGCGCTTCGCGGTCATGAGGGAGTACCCGGCGCGACCGGCTGGCGCCGGCGCGACGTGCTGGTGGCCGCTCAGGTGAGCATGAGCCTCGTGTTGCTCGTCAGCGCGGGGCTCTTTCTGCATGCCGAAACGCGGCTGCTGTCGGCCAACCCCGGCTTCGACGTTGACCATGTGATGCTGGTCGCTCCGCGCGTCTACATTCCTCCGCACACGGTGGACACCGCAGCATCGTTCTACAAGACCTTGGTGCAACGCACGCTCGGCGTTCCCGGCGTCCGTGCCGTCGCGTACGCTCGCGGCGCGGCCGACGAGAGCGCCGGCCCGACAACGACCGCGACCGTACTGGCCGTGGACACGGGTGTGACGGCAACGGCGACACGATCCGTGGTGTCGTCCGAGTACTTTCGGACGATGCAGATTCCGGTGCTTGGGGGAACGACGTTCGATGATGATCCCGCCTCGAAACCGGTTGTCGTGATCTCGGAATCGCTTGCACGAACGCTCTGGCCCGCGCGCATGGCGATCGGCGAGACCGCGCGCGTTGGGGACGCCACCGTGTCCATAGCAGGAGTCGCCCGGGATGTGCCGTCGATCGTGAGTGGCGTGGGCGAGCCCACGGTGTATTGGCCGGCGGCCGCGATGCGGGTTGGCGACGTCGTGTACGTCGGCTTTGGCGGCGGCGAGTCACAGACGGCGCGTGCGATCCGCGACATCATTGCGGCGCTCGATTCCAACGCGGTGGTCCAGCCACTGACGCTCGCCGCGATGCGCCGCGATCAGGCGAGGAAGTTCATGCCGATTGTCGAGATGGTCATCGGACTGGGCGTCGTCGGTCTCCTCCTGGGTGTGGCCGGCATCTACGGGGTCGTGTCGTTCGCGGTCGGACGACGAACGCGCGAGATAGGCATCAGGATCGCGCTGGGTGCGACGCACGCCGACATCGTGGGGACGGTGATCGGTTCGAGCGCGGCACCAATCGTCATTGGTATCGGCGTCGGGTTGGGACTCGCAGTCGTCGGCGCACGCACACTTGCGAGGATCTTCGCCAGGACCCCGGTTCACATGGAGGCATGGGATCCGATCGTCTATTCCGGCGTGA
>JBPYEE010000585.1:0-11072 GCA_051985095.1 Vicinamibacterales bacterium
GCCGCGGCCGTGCGCGCGCGCAGCAGTGCCGCGTGGGCCCGTTCGACGAGCGCGAGGTGCCGCAGGTTCGTGATCGCGGGCCGATCGCGAACCGGCTCCGCGTCGAGCGCCAGTATCATCGCCGAGCGCAGCGCGTCGAGGCCCGCGCCAGTCACCGCCGAGACGGGGATCCCGCGCGACGGCCGCCCCAGGTCCGCCTTACTTTGTACTAACAAGTTCTTTGTATCAACGACGTCCGGTTCGTCCTCGTCGATGACGACGAGCGTCAGGTCGGCGACCTCCATCGCCCGCCGCGTGCGCGCGACCCCTTCGGCCTCGACCGCGTCGTCCGTCCGACGCAAGCCCGCCGTATCCACCAGCGTCACCCGCAGCCCCTCGAGGTCAATCGTCTCGGTCACCAGATCCCGGGTCGTCCCGGGCACCCCGGCGACGATCGCCCGCGGGGCCCCCACGAGCGCGTTGAACAGGCTCGACTTTCCGACATTCGGCCGGCCGACGATCGCAACCTGCAAGCCTTCGCGAACGAGGCGGCCACGACGCGCATCGGTGAGCAACGCCGCCGTCTGCGCCGCCAGATCATCGAGTCCGCCGACGAGCGCCGGCCGGGTGACGAAATGATAGCCCTCGTCGGGAAAGTCGACCGAGGCCTCCAGCCGTGCAATCAGATCGAAGAGCGCGGCATCGAGGCCGGCAATCGTGCGCGTCAGCGTGCCCTCGAGCTGATCGAACGCGGCGCGCGCCTGCAGCGGGGTGACCGCGTCGATGAGATCCGCCACGGCCTCCGCCTGGGGCAGGTCGATCCGGCCGTTCAGAAAAGCGCGGAGCGTGAACTCGCCCGGCTCGGCGAGGCGGGCGCCGGCACGGACCGCCGCCGCGACGATCGCGCGCAGGACCACCGGACTGCCGTGCGCGCTCAACTCGACGACGTCTTCGCCGGTGTAGGAGCGCGGCGAGGGAAACCAGGTGGCGACGACCCGATCGCTGAGGTCGGCGGGGTCACCCTGGAGCCGCGCCGTCGTGAGTGTCGCGTACCGCGGCTCGAGCGGCCGGGACGAGGTGATGAGCATCGCGGCGATTCCCGGCGCGTCGGGACCGCTGATCCGCACCACGCCGATGCCGCCGCGTCCCGGTGGCGTCGCAACCGCCACGATCGTGTCGTCGGTCGAGAACACGTCCTGACCGAGGGCCTACCGGCGTAAGGAAATGAGGACGGTCTTGGAAAACGCGTCACCGACGCTCTCGGTCGTGACGCCCGGGATTTCGGCGACGGCCATGTGTACGATCCGGCGCTCGTAGGGATTGAGCGGGCCGAGCTGCTGGTCGAGCCCGCTCTGCTTCGCCTTCTCGGCGAGGAACGTCGCCATCTTCCGCAGTTCGATGTCCTTGCCCTTGCGATACTCCAGCGCGTCGACGAAGACGCGCTTCTCGTCCGGCAAGGATCGGCCAAACGACGTGTCGACGACATGTTGCAGCGCCTTGATCGGCTCCCCGCGGTGCCGCGCCAGGATCTCGGCGTCCTCACCGGTGAGGTTCAGGCGTGGGCCGTCGGGCGTCTCTTCGATCGCAATCGTCGCCTGAATGCCCAGCGCGAGCGCGAATTGCTCGAGAAAGTCGCGGATCGACTGTATCGTCGCGTCCTGTGTCATACCTCAGCGCTCATTCGGCGCTGGTTCGCTCTTGCCGCCGGCAACGCGCTTCAGGCGCCGTTCGGCCGCCGGCCGCACGGTGCGGACAGTCGGCGGGCCGATCAAGTGGTTCGTCAGGTACTGCTGTCCAATCGTCCAGACGTTGGTCACGACGTAGTAGATCAGCGCGCCGGCCGGCAGCCACAGGAAGATGAACATCATGAAGAGCGGCATGAACATCATCATCTTCTGCTGGGCGGGGTCGCCCCCCGTCGCCGGCATCATGCGCTGCTGCCAGAAGCTGGTCGCGCCCATCAGGACCGGGAGGACATACCAGGGGTCGTGCGACGAGAGATCTCGGATCCAGCCGAACCACGGCGCGCCGCGCAGCTCGATCGACGTCTGGAGGAGTGCCCACATCGCGAAAAGCACCGGGAAGGTGAGGAGCATCGGCACGCAGCCGGCGGCCGGATTGACCCCGCGCTGCTTGTACAGCTCCATCAGTTCCTGGTTCATCTTCTGCTTGGCCGGGTCGGTCGCCTTCAGCTTCGCATATCGATCCTGAATCGCTTTGACCTCCGGCTGGATCTCCTGCATCTTCCGCATCGACACGGCACTCTTGTGCCGGAGCGGAAACATGATCGCGTTGATGATGACCGTCAGCAGCACGATCGACCAGCCCCAGTTCCCGACGAACCCGTGCACCCATTTGAGCGATCGCAGCAGCGGCACGACGATCACCGCGAACATGCCGAAGTTGATGGCGCGCGTCAGGTCGGGACCGATAGCCGCCAGCACGTCGAAGTCCTTGGGGCCGGCAAAGAACGTGATCGGA
This sequence comes from Vicinamibacterales bacterium, assembly GCA_051985095.1. Classification (GTDB taxonomy): domain Bacteria; phylum Acidobacteriota; class Vicinamibacteria; order Vicinamibacterales; family CAVVIG01; genus Gp6-AA45. The sequence goes on from JBPYEE010000585.1 coordinate 2,461, forward strand.
CGGTTCTCGTGCGGCGCGACGGAGTACGCCACCAACTCCCGGCCGGCATCCTTCGAGCCGGACGGTGGCGGGATCGTGACCGGCTGAAAGGTGATCGTGCTCGGCCCGGGCCGGAGGGCAATCGTCATGAAGTAGTTGTCGTCGACGCCCGCAAACCGGAAGTCGCCGGTGAACACCGACTGTTTCGCCAGATCCTTCGAGGTGAGACGCTGCACTTTCTCGGAGGTGTCGATGATCCCGCCTGGACGCTGGGTATAACGGCTGACCTCGCCGGCATCACCCACAGCAGGCCCCCAGAGGATGGTCGGGGTCACCGCCCCGGCGGCATCGGCGACCGTCGTGTTGAACGTGATGGCGTACGAGGCCGGATCGAAGTGGAAAAGCTTCAGGGCATAAACGCCGGCGGTATCCCGGTATTCGAAACGGACCTCGACGGGCGTCGTGGCACGGCCCACCGGCGCGCCGGTGACCCTGTACAGCGCGCCGTTCAATGTCCGCGTGGTCTGATCGTCCGGCACCTGGAGCGAGAAGGGCAGCGGCTGACTCGGCAGATCCTGCGTCACGATCTCTTGCGGCTGCTTGGTCTGCGGATCCAGGTAGTGCTTCAGCCGCAGACTCTTCAGCCGGCCGCCGCGATTCGTCAGCACCGCGATGACATCGGCGGTTTCAACGGTGACGTCGCGCTCCTCGGACGCGCTGACCAGCGCCGCCGCCGCGCTGACCGGTTGCGCCGCGGCGGCGACCGAGGACGGCACGGCCGCGGCCGGCGCCGGCGTGGGGGCGGCTGGGGTCGGGGCGGAGGACGTCACCCCCGTCGCCGAGGTCGCCGGCGCCGCTCCCGACGCAGGCTTGGGCACCGGCTTCACGACCAGCGCCTGGTAGGCGTACAGCACCAGGAACGACAAAAAAATAGCGATGAGGACGCGCTTTTCCATTTATTGCACTGGGTCGAACCCGTGGCCGCCGAAGGGGTGACACCGCGCCAGTCGCCGAAGAGCCAGCCAGCCGCCGCGCACTGGGCCGTGGCGAACGATGGCCTCGGAAGCATAATCGGCGCACCCCGGCACGAACCGGCACGAGCCCGTAAAATATGGCGAAATAAGGAGTTTATATCCTCGGATCAGCGCCAGAACCGCGGCGGAGACGACGCGCGAGAGTGCGCTGGTAATCTGCTTCAAGAGCGGTCAGGCTGGCGTCGAGCAACTCGCGCTTCGGCACGACAACGATGTCGAACCCCGGCGCGACGTCGTTACGACGGAAAACCTCTCGTATCAATCGTTTCGCGCGATTTCTCTGAACCGACCCGCCCAGTTTCCTCGTCGCCGCGATCCCGAGGCGCGCGACATCCTGCTGATTCGCGAGCACGAAGATGGTCTGGTAGCGGCTGCTGATCCGCGTCCCCCGATCATAGATACGTTGAAAGTCGGCGCGACGACGAACCCGCTGCCTTGGGCGAAACTTCAATCGCTAATGGCTGCTGACGGACAGACGCTTCCGACCCTTGGCCCGACGCCGCTTCAGCACGAGCCGTCCGTTCTTGGTACTCATACGCACCAGGAAGCCATGCGTCCGCTTCCGTCGGCGCGTATTGGGCTGAAACGTCCGCTTTCCCTTCATGTAATCCTTCCGAAACCTGAAGAATCCTTAATCGTAACGGAGCATTTCGGCAGGTGTCAATCGGCACACGAGTTGTGCTACAGTCGGCGTCTTTTCCGTCGTTCTGACCTCGGCGTGTTTTTCATGCGCGTTTGGTCTACACACCAAGTTTTCCACAACTGTGGAAAAACCTGTGGAAAATCGCTCGAAATGGTTTGGGGTTCGTGGTCTTAAGGCTGAGTTGGCGTCTTTGGGGGACACGTGTCGGCCGCGTACAGCCGGCCACGACTCCCGCCGCTTGAATCCCTGATGAATACCTGGGAGCAGATCCTGGCACGCATTGAGACCAAGGTGGGCCGACACGCCTTCTACAGCTGGTTCCGGCCCACCTCGTTTGTGACCGAAGATCCGTCGTCGATCACCATCCGCATCCCCAACCCGTTGTTCAAAGATTGGCTGACGAAGCACTATTCCGGCGTCATCAGCGAGGCGATGGCCGAAGTGAACCGGCCGAACCTGGTCCTGAGCTTTGTGTCGGAGGGCCAACCCGACGCTGCCGCAATCCACTTGAGCGCCGACGAGGCCGCCGCCCTCGAACACGGAGGCGCGCCGGTTCCCGGGCCGGGACCCGCCGGCCTGAATCCGCGCTACACCTTCGACACCTTCATCGTCGGATCGTCGAACCAGTTCGCGCACGCCGCGTGTCGCGCGGTCGCCGAAGCACCCTCGCGGTCGTACAACCCGCTGTTCATCTACGGCGGCGTGGGCCTCGGCAAAACGCATCTGATGCACGCCGTCGGGCAGTATGTGCTGCAGCACGACCGGACGCTGAAGTTGACCTACATCTCGTCCGAGCGGTTCATGAACGAGATGATTAACGCGGTTCGCTACGACCGGGTCCTCGATTTCCGCGAACGATATCGATCGGTCGACGTGCTGCTCGTGGATGACATTCAGTTCCTCGCGGGCAAGGAAGGCACGCAGACCGAGTTCTTCCATACCTTCAACGCGCTCTACGACTCGCAGAAGCAGATCGTCCTCAGCAGCGACTGCCCGCCCCACGAGATTCCCGCGCTCGAGGAGCGCTTGCGATCGCGGTTTGAATGGGGACTGATCGCCGACATCCAGTCGCCCGATCTCGAAACCAAAGTCGCCATCTTGAAAAAGAAATCAGAGACTGAGGCGGTGCCGTTGCCGGACAATGTCGCCTTGTACATCGCCGGCCGCATCAAGTCGAACATCCGCGAGCTCGAAGGATCGCTCATCCGCTTGATCGCATTCGCATCGCTGACCGGCCAGGAAGTGTCGCTGCAGCTGGCGCAGGAAGTGCTGAAGAACATCATCGATCACGACGAGAAAGCGGTCACGATCGATGCGATTCAAAAGTTCGTCGCCGAGTACTACAACCTGAAACTCGCGGATCTGAAATCGCGCAACAACGCCAAGTCGGTCGCGATGCCACGCCAGGTGGCGATGTACCTGTGCAAGTCGCTGACGCACGCCTCGCTGCCGGAGATCGGCCGTAGTTTTGGGGGCAAGCATCACTCGACGGTGATTCACTCGATCCGCAAGGTCGAGGAGCTGCGAAAGAGGGATGCCACTTTCAACAGCCAGATCGGCGGATTTCTCGACAATTTCCGATGATTGGCGGGGTTCCACACGCGAGGCTGCGGATCAATTGCGGAGGCAGCTCGCTCACGTCCCTAGCTCGGCAGCGACGGTTGCAGCCCCAGGGCCGAGACCACAATTTTTCCACACCGTAAGTTATTCAAAATGAAGCAGTAACAACGCGGCCGCGCTTTTCAACACCCTCTCTTTTCCGATATAATTTCTTATTCTCGAATCTCTCCTTCCCGTAGGGGATCGCGGACCCAGACAGCCGCTTTTTCGAGGTCAGCACAGCTATGGAACTTGTCGTCCGGAAGAACGACCTTCTGCGAGAACTGCAACTTTTTCAGGGCATCGTCGAACGCAAAAACACGATTCCCATCCTGGCCAACGTGCTGATGGAGGCCACCGGCGACGAAGTGCGCTTTCTGGCAACCGACCTTGAAGTCGGACTGCGCAGCCGGTGCAGCGCGTCGGTTGCCAAGAGCGGGTCACTGACGCTTCCCGCCAAGAAGTTCTACGAAATCATCAAAGCGCTGCCGGAGACCGACATTCGCATTGCCGAGGACAAGGGCGGGGTGAAGGTCGCAGCTGATCGGTTCGACTCGCGGATGCAAACGCTGCCGCGCGAAGACTTTCCCACGCTGCCGGAATCCGCCGGTGCCGCGAGCGCGACGCTGCCGCGCGCCGCGCTGAAGGAAATGGTGGCCAAGACCCAATTCGCCATCACCGGCGAGGACACGCGCTACTTTCTGAATGGCGCGCTGTTCGTGTTACGGCCCGACACGATGAGCCTGGTCGCGACCGACGGCCATCGGCTGGCGCTCGTGACCGTCCGCCGCGACGGCAAGCTGCAGAAGGACGCCGACGAAATCAAGGCGATCCTCCCGAAAAAGACGTTGGGTGAACTGTCGCGCCTGTTGATGGAGGGTGAGGGCGACATCTCCTACGAACGCGGCGAAAATCATCTGTTCTTCCACGTGGGGGACCGCCTGCTCATCTCCCGCATGATCGACGGTCAGTTTCCGGCCTACGAGCGCGTCATCCCCAAGGGCAATGACAAGCGGATCGAGTTCGAACGCGACCGGCTGACCAACGCGGTCAAGCGGGTCGCGCTGCTCTCGAACGAACGGTCGCGCGCGGTGAAAATCCAGATCGACAAGGGCAGGGTCGACGTCACCTCGAGCAGTCCGGATCTCGGTGAAGCCAAAGAGACGCTGCCGGTCGACTACAACGGCGCGTCGATGCAGATTTGTTTCAACGCTCAGTACGTCCTCGACTTCCTGTCGGCGGTGGCGACTGATCTGGTGTCGCTCGACCTCAAGGATGAAGTCAGCCAGGCGGTCATGAAACCCGTCGGCGCCGAGGGTTACGACTACACGTACGTCATCATGCCGATGCGGATTTAATGGAACACACCGACCGAACGAATCAATCCGACGAACACGCGTCCGCGCCCCACACGCCCGATGTTCCCGCCGGGAACAACGGGCATGGTGTCGGCAGCGTGGCCGACGACTATTCCGCCGACAAGATCAAGGTTCTGGAGGGTCTCGAGGCGGTTCGCAAGCGACCGGCGATGTACATCGGATCGACCGGTCCCACGGGGCTGCATCATCTGGTCTACGAAGTCGTCGACAACTCGATCGATGAGGCGCTTGGCGGCTACGCCGACCAGATCAACGTCACCATCCACATCGACGGCTCGGTCACGGTTGTCGACAACGGCCGCGGCATTCCGGTCGACATGCACGAGAGCGGCAAGTCGGCGGCCGAGGTCGTCCTCACGGTGCTGCACGCCGGCGGCAAATTCGAGAACAGCGCGTACAAGGTGTCGGGCGGCCTGCACGGCGTGGGCGTGTCGGTTGTCAATGCCCTCTCGGAGACGCTCGACCTGGAAATCTGGCGCAACGGCCAGGTGTACCAGCAGTCGTACGTGCGCGGGACGCCGGGCGCGCCGCTCGAAGTCACCGGCACGACCAAGCGCCGCGGGACGAAGGTGACCTTCAAACCCGATCCGCAGATTTTCGAGACGCTCGACTTCAGCTTCGACACGCTCGCGCAGCGGCTGCGCGAGCTGGCGTTCCTCAACGGCGGCGTCCTCATCACCCTCGACGACGAGCGCGACGGCAAGAGCCACAAGTTTCACTACGAAGGGGGCATCGTTTCCTTCGTTCAGCACCTGAACAAGAACAAGTCGGCGGTCAACGAGAAGCCGATTTACATGCGCGGCGACAAGGACGGCATCGACGTCGAGATCGCGCTGCAGTGGAACGACGGATACGCGGAAACGGTCTATTCCTTCGCCAACAACATCAACACCCACGAGGGCGGGACGCACCTCTCGGGGTTCCGATCGGCGTTGACGCGGACCATCAACTTCTACGCCGGCAAGAACAACCTGACCAAGGATCTCAAGGACAGCATCACCGGGGACGACATCCGCGAAGGCCTGACGGCGGTCATCAGCGTCAAGATTCCGCATCCGCAGTTCGAGGGCCAGACGAAAACCAAACTCGGCAACACCGAAGTCAAGGGCATCGTCGAGGCGGTCGTCAACGACAAACTCGGGGCGTTCCTCGAAGAGAACCCCAACGTTGCCCGCCGCATCATCGGCAAGGCCGCTGACGCGGCCCGCGCCCGTGAGGCGGCCCGCAAGGCGCGGGATCTCGTGCGGCGGAAAGGCGCCCTCGACGGCAGCTCCCTGCCGGGCAAGCTCGCCGACTGCCAGGAGCGCGATCCGGCCCAGAGCGAGCTGTACATTGTCGAGGGAGAATCGGCGGGCGGATCGGCCAAGCAGGGCCGTGATCGCCGGTTCCAGGCCATCCTGCCGCTCAAGGGCAAGATTCTCAACGTCGAGAAGGCCCGCTTCGACCGGATGCTCAGCAGCGACGAGATCAAAACGATGATCGCCGCGCTCGGCTGCGGCATCGGCACCGAGGAGTTCGACCTCGAGAAGGTCCGCTACCACCGGATCATCATCATGACCGACGCGGATGTGGACGGCTCGCACATCCGCACGTTGCTCCTGACGTTCTTCTACCGGCAGCTGCCGCTGCTCATCGAGCGCGGCTACGTCTACATCGCGCAGCCGCCGCTCTTCCGGGTCAAACGCGGCAAGGCGGAGACCTACATCAAGGACGAGCGGGAGCTCGACAGCTTTCTGATTCGCCGGGCGACCGAAGCCCGCGTCATGCGCGTTCCCGCCCGGCACCTCGAGTTCGCCGGCGCCGAACTCGAACGGCTGCTGCAGAAGATGATCGCGCACCAGAAGTTCCTGCACGTCGTCGAACGACGCGGGCACCCGCGCGAGATCGTCGAAGCGCTCGTCGCCGCCGGCGCCGATCGGGAGTACTTCGCCGACAAGACCCAGCTTGAGGATCTCTCCCGGGCGCTCGTCACGCCGCTGCGGTCGGTGACGGTCCAGCGCGACGAGGAGCACAACCGGTATCTGCTGCAAATCGAGGATCGTTCGAGCGGCTATCCGCGGCACCACTCGATCGGCGTCGATTTCGTGACGACCGCGGAATACCGGACGCTGCTCGCCAATCACCGCGAGATTTCGGCCGCGGCCGGCGAAGTCACGGTATCGTCGACGGCCGATGCCGAAGACAACGTACCGGACACGACGCTGCGCTCGCTCGACCAGATCGTCGACTACTTCCTGACGGCAGGCAAGAAAGGCGTCGCCATCAACCGCTACAAGGGCCTCGGCGAGATGAATCCCGAGCAGCTGTGGGCGACGACGATGGATCCTCAGGCGCGGACGCTGCTGCAGGTGCGCGCGGAGGATCACACCGAAGCGGACCTGATGTTCACGACGCTGATGGGCGACCAGGTGGAACCCCGCCGCAAGTTCATCGAAGACAACGCGCTCGACGTCAAGAACCTGGACGTATGACGGGATGGCCGATCTAACCCCGCAGCAGCACCCGGTCAACATCGAAGACGAAATGAAGCGGTCGTACATGGATTACGCCATGAGCGTAATCATTGGACGAGCGCTGCCCGACGCGCGCGACGGGTTGAAGCCGGCGCACCGCCGCGTGCTGTACGGCATGAAGACGATGGGCCTGTCGCCGGGACGCGCCTATCGCAAGTGCGCGAAGATTGTCGGCGAGGTGATGGGCAACTTCCATCCCCACGGCGACGCGTCGATCTACGACACGCTGGTCCGGCTCGCGCAGGACTTCAACATGCGGTACCCCCTGGTGGACGGCCAGGGGAATTTCGGATCGATCGACGGCGACCCGCCGGCGGCGATGCGCTACACCGAAGCGCGCCTGCGGGCGCTCGGCGACGACATGATGACGGATCTCGACAAGGAGACCGTCGATTTCGCGCCGAACTACGACGAGACGACCGAGGAGCCGACGGTGCTCCCCACGCCGTTTCCCAACCTGCTGGTCAACGGATCGGCGGGGATCGCCGTCGGGATGGCCACCAACGTTCCGCCGCACAATCTGCGCGAGGTGATCGACGGCTGCACCTGGCTGATCGAGAACACGCACCTGACCCAGACCGAGATCACGTTGAGCCGCGGCGAGAAGCTGAAGCAGCTCATCCGGCTGATCCCCGGCCCTGATTTTCCCACCGGCGGCTACATCGTCGGCCGCGCCGGTGTGCAGCAGGCGTACGCGACCGGCCGCGGTTCCATTCTGCTTCGCGCCAGATCGACGATCGAGACCAACAAGAAAGGCGATCGCACCTCGATTGTCGTCACCGAGATTCCGTATCAGGTCAACAAAGCGAAGCTGATCGAGCGAATCGCCGAGCTCGTGCGCGACAAGACGATCGAGGGGATTTCAGACCTGCGCGACGAATCGGATCGCGAAGGGATGCGGATCGTCGTCGAGCTGAAGCGCGGCGAGGTGCCCGAGGTGATTCTGAACAACCTCTACAAGCACACGCCGCTGCAATCGAGCTTCGGCATCATCATGCTCGCGATCGTCGCCGGCCGTCCGCGCGTCCTCAACCTGCTGGAGCTCGTCGAGAACTTCGTCGAGTTCCGCCGGGACATTGTCCGGCGCCGGACCGAGTTCGAGCTGCGGAAGGCCGAAGCGCGCTACCACGTCCTCGAAGGGCTGAAGATCGCCCTCGATCATCTCGATGCCGTCATCGCCCTCATCCGGGCGTCGAAGACGCCCCCGGAAGCGCGCGACGGCCTCATGGCGAACTTCGGCCTCTCCCAGGTCCAGGCCCAGGCGATCCTCGACATGCAGCTGCAGCGGCTGACCGGGCTGGAGCGGCAAAAGATTCTCGACGAGCTCGCGCAGCTGCTCCAGACCATCGAACGGCTCCGCGCGATCCTGGCCAGCGAGCGGCTGCTCATGCAGATGATCGTCGACGAGCTGAAGGAAGTCCGGCAGAATTACGGCGACGACCGCCGCACCGAGATCATCGACGAG
>JBPYEE010000586.1:0-6276 GCA_051985095.1 Vicinamibacterales bacterium
GCCGTGGCGGCGCTGCTGAGGGTGGCGGCCGGTGGACGCGGCGCGTTGGCGGTTTGCGCAGGAGCGCCGCGGCTGAGTACGCAGGCCTCTAACGCCGGGTCGCGAGGATGATCCAGGTGTCCGCCTCCGCGTGCCACGGCCGCGCGCGATAGTCGCCCAGGACCCGATCGACGACAAATCCGGCGCGTTCGAGACGGGAGAACATCTGCGGTACGGTCAGGGTCCGGAACACCAGCTCGAACCGGTGCCGCGTCGTGGACCCGCCCTGCTGCTCCACGTAGGTCTGCGTGAACGTCGTGAGCCGCCGGCCGCGATCCTGTCGCACGGTTTCGATCAGCGTCAAATGGCGGTCCCCCGCCCGGCCTTGAAGCTGGACCCGGTTCTTGTACTCGCGCCATTGGGGCACGTCCGGCACGAGATCCATGCCGAAGGTGCCACCCGATTCGGTGATGTGTGCGACGGCGTCCAGCGTGCGGGCAAGATCCGGTTCGCGGGTCAACGACTGGAGCATGCCGTACGGCGCGATGACCATGGCAAACGAACCGTCGCGAAACGGCAGCCGGCGGACGTCGCCTTGCACGAAACGCGACGCGGCCGTCCAGGCGCGTTTCGGAATCCGGCGGAGCATCTCCGACGATCGGTCGATGCCGATGAGATCGATCCCGGCCTTGACGAGCGCGGCCGACACGCGTCCCGTCCCGCACCCCAGCTCGAGCACCCGGCCGCGGGCCTGTCTCGCCAGACGGCACCAGAACGGCACGTCACGACGGCCCAGCGTTCGCGCGTTCTCCCAGTCGTAAAACGGCGCATACGCGTCCCAGCCGCGCCATCCCTCGGGGGCGGCGTGTCGGAGTTTTGACGCCACCCTAATCCGAGATGGCCAGCTCGCCCGGCACGATCGGCCGCGTTCGTGGCAGTCGGCCCAGCCGGGCAAGGTTGCCCATACATGCCAGAATCGCGAGAAAGACGAGCAGCTTGACCGTGTCGCTCGCCGGAGTCTGCGGGAGACCCTTCCACATCACCCAGAGCACCGGCTGTGCCCAGCAGACAGCCCAGACCGATCCGTAAAAGTACCGCCGCTCGTGCCCCTCGCCCTTCGTGGACGCCTTGACACGCGGCAAGCGCCCCAGCGCGCCGAGCACCCAGATCGTCCCCGCGACGGGAAAGTACGCGTACTGGTAAATCTGTTTCAGGTACCAGTGCGCGGTCACGATCGCCACCGCGAGACCCGCCGCGTTCAGCACGGCGAAAGCCACCACTTCGCTCCACGCGACGGTGTAACAGACGCGCCGATACAGCGGATTGGGTCGATCTTCGGTGAAACGGATGATGTACGGCTTCGGTTCGACGCCGGGGAGCCGTCCGCGCAGACCCGCGATGGCGGTGCCTGCGAGCACGGCACCGAGCCACAGCGCCATCCGCAGGTCGAATCCACGCTCGAACAGATCGAAGGTCAGCGGTCCCGGCGCGATGAAGAAGACAAAGATCCAGATCGGCCAGTGATTGAACCGGTAGTAGAGCTTGTTCCGCTCGCGGAGCGGCCGCTGCGACGCGTATTCGACCGGAATGCTCACGCCGTCCGAGCGTCGCGGGCCGGCCGGCTGGCGGTCGGGTTGTGGCGCGACGGAATCGACCGCACTCGACGGGAGGCGGGATATGGTCATCGGTTCAGCAATGATCCCCAACCAACGCCCATAAGGCAATGGCAGCGGCGACGCTGACATTCAGCGAGTCAACGGCAGCCTCGATCGGTATCCGCACTCGATGATCAGCCATCGACTCGACGGCATGGCTGACCCCTGCGCCCTCGGTGCCGACAATCAGGGCCAGCCGATCCGGGCGGGCGCGGCGGCCGAACGCGTGGAGCGTTTCAGCGGGCGGATGGGGCGTCAGCGCGACGATGGTGAATCCGGCCGCCCGCAGACGTGCGATGTCGGCCGGCCAGTCGCTCGCGCGAGCAAAAGGCACCCCGAACACCGCACCCATCGAGGTTCGGATCGCCTTTCGATAGAACGGGTCGCAGCACGTCGGACTCAACACGATGCCGCCGGCGCCGAACGCGGCAACGTTGCGGAAGACGCCGCCGACATTGTCGGCATTCGTCACCGCTTCGAGGACGACGAGCGAAGACCGGGCCGCCAGCAAATCGGGTAACGGCATCGCCGGCGGCCGCTCGACCAGGGCGAGGCAGCCGCGGTGAATGTTGTAACCGGTGAGCTCGACAAACGCCGACGTGTCGCAGATATAGACCGGGACCTCGGCGGGCAGCTTCTCCAGGCTCGCGGCCAGGGCCCGCCGCGCGGCGTCGTTGACGAGCACCGACCGCACGCGATATCGCCCGTCGTCGATGACGCGGCGAACGACGAGGCGGCCCTCCGCGATGAACTGCCCCCGCGCCCGAACGAGTTCGCCATCACGCACATCGCGGAACGCCGCGATGCGATCGTCGCCCGCGTTCAGAATCCGTTCCAGATGAGCCGGTTTGTGCCTCGTTTCGGCGCCAAAGTCAACCGGGCCCGGGCAAGGGCCGTCTAATGCGAGCGTGCTCCGCGATCTCAGATATGCCTGGCGCGGCCTGACGCGCTCCCCCTTGTTCACGCTTGTCGCCGTAGGGTCGATCGCCCTTGGGATTGGCGCCAACACCGCGATCTTCACGCTCGTCGACGAGGTCTTGCTCCGGCTGCTGCCGGTCAAGGCCCCCGACCAACTCGTTCTGTTCAACGGCGCTCGCTATCACTACGGCAGCAACTCGGGCGGCAACATGCTGTCGTTTCCGATGTACGAAGACTTCCGGGACACCTTCGTTGACCGCGGCGCCAGCGCCGCGCCGCCGCGCGTGAGCCAGAACATTCCCAATCCGGCCCCGACCCCGAAGATCTTCTCCGGGCTGTTTGCCCGGCGACCGATTGCCGTCAACGTCGGCCTCGATGGCGCAACCGAGCGGGTCCCCGGCGAACTCGTCTCCGGGACCTACTTTCAGGTGCTCGGCGTCAGTGCAGCGATCGGACGGCTGATCGGCCCGGACGACGATCGCGTACGCGGCGCAGGCGACGTGGCGGTGCTCAGCTACGACTACTGGCGGAACCGGTACGGCCGCGACCCGGCGATCGTCGGACGGACGATCACCGCGAACGACGCGACCCTGACGGTCATCGGAGTCTCGCAGGCGGGATTCACCGGCCTGGACATCGGCGTCGCGACGAGCGTCTTCGTGCCGGTGATGCTCAAGGCGCAGATGACGCCGAACTGGGACGACCTGGACAACCGGCGCAGCCGATGGGTCAATGTGTTCGGACGCCTCAAGCCAGGCGTCTCCCGAGACCAGGCGCTCGCGGTCCTCCAGCCGTTCTTCCACGGCATCCTCGCGCAGGAGGTCCTCGAGGCTCCCTTCTCGAACACGACCCCTTACGTGCGGCAGCAGTTCCTCAAAGGGACGATGAGCCTGTTGCCGGCGGGCCAGGGACGATCGGAAATCCGCCAGAAGCTGACGCAGCCTCTCTGGCTGCTCTTCGGCATCGTCGGCGGGGTGCTCCTGATCGCGTGCGCGAACGTCGCCAGCCTGCTCATCGCGCGAGCCACCGCGCGCCAAAAAGAGATCGCCTTGCGGCTTGCCATCGGGGCGACCCGGGGCCGCATCATCAACCAGCTGCTCATCGAGAGCCTCCTGCTCGCGGCGCTCGGCGGGACCCTCGGTCTGTCGGTCGCGGCGTGGACCACGAAGTTCCTGCTCGGCTTCCTGCCGACCTCCGACATGCCGCACGTGATCCACGGCGGGATCGACTGGCGCGTGCTGGGCTTCAACGGCGCGCTGTCGCTCGCAACGGGCCTCCTGTTCGGACTCATTCCGGCATGGCGATCGACCAGCCCGAATCTGGCGCCGGTCCTGAAGGACCAGGCGGGTTCCGTGGTCGGCGGCGGCGTCCGCTTTCGCAAGGCGCTCGTGGTCGCGCAGGTGACGATCTCCATTCTCCTGCTCATCAGCGCCGGCCTGTTCATCCGGACGCTGCGCAACCTGCGGCTGGTCGATCTCGGCATCAAGACGGAGAGCGTCGTCGCGTTCAATGTCTCGCCGGCGCTCAGCGGCTACGCACCGCCGCGGATTCCGCCCCTCTACAAGTCGCTCGTCGAGCGCCTGCGCGCACAGCCAGGCGTCGTCGATGTCGCCTTTGCGAGTATGGGCCTGCTCGAAGGGAACGAATGGGACAGCACGGTGACCGTCGAAGGCTACGAGGCGCAACAGGGCGAGCCGATGAACCCGTACTGCAACTCGATCAGCGCCGGGTACTTCACGATGATGGAGACGCCGATCCTGCTCGGCCGCGAATTCGACGGGCGCGATGAGGGCGCCGCGCCGCGCACGGCCGGCGACGTGCAAAACGACGGCTTCGGCAACGGCTATCGCCATGTCATCGTCAATGAGAGCTTCGCGAAGAAGCATTTCGCGAACCGCAACCCGCTCGGCCGCCACATCGGCTTTGGCGGCAATCCCGGCACGCCGACGCCAATCGAGATCGTGGGCGTCGTCCGCGATTCGAAGTACACGGGCGTGCGCGACGAGATTCCACGACAGCTGTTCTTCCCGCTGCTCGAAGAGCGCACGCCCTCGTCGATCGTCGTGTACGTGCGCACGACGGGCGACCCGTCGGCGGCGTTCGGCGCGGCGCAGCGCGTCATGCGGGAGCTCGATTCCAACGTGCCGACCTACAACCTTCGCACCCTCGAGCACCAGATCGATCGCTCGCTGCTCGCCGAGCGCGTCGTCGCCACGTTGTCGACGGCCTTCGGCGTCCTCGCGACGCTGCTCGCGGTGATTGGCCTGTACGGCGTGATGGCCTACACCGTCGCGCGGCGAACGCGCGAGATCGGGGTACGCATGGCGCTCGGCGCCGTCCGGGGAGACGTTCTGTGGCTGGTGATGCGCGAGGTCCTCGGGCTCGTTGCCAGCGGGCTGGCCATCGGCCTCGGGAGTGCGTGGGCGCTCGACCGCCTCCTCGGCAACCAGCTCTACGGCGTCAGCGCGGCCGACCCCGTCACGATCGTCTTTGCCGCGACGCTGCTCGCGGCCGTGGCGCTCGTCGCGGGTTACGTTCCGGCGCGGCGCGCGACGATGGTGAATCCGGTCCTTGCCCTCCGATACGAGTGACCCACGGATGCGAACAATTCGTCGTAAGCTGGGGTATGCGGTTATTTTCGATAATGGTCGTGATAGCGACGATGGTGGCGGCGACCGGAGGCGAGGGCGTGCGAGCCCAGGAAGAGAAACCGAAGCCGGTGCCGAAGGATTCAGTGCGCGTGTCGGTGCCTGGGTGCACGAAGGGTTACATCTTCACGGTGGGATCCCGGGCGGCCAGCGAGGCCGGAAGCAGCTACGACATCCCGGAAGGGATGCATCTGCGCATGAACGGACCGAAAACGGTGATCGCCCAGATCAAAGCTCATGAAGGATCGATGATCCAGGTGACCGGGCTGATGAAAAAAGACCAGGTCCGAACCGACGGGGTCAGCCTCGGCGGCGGCATCCGGATCGCGCCGGGGCCCACCAACGGCAACCTCAGCCCCGGGGGAGGCCAGGTCTTCATCGACGTCGAAGCCTGGCGATCGCTCGACGGAAGCTGCCCGTCGCGATAGCCGGACGCGTCGCTACACGTCGCACTGACGCAATGTCAGATTGAACCGGCCGACGAGATCGAGTTCGCGCGGTGCGGTGTCCGGCAAGATCTTTGTCACACCGTGGTACCTCAGCCGCGCCGGACCGCCAAACACGAAGGCATCTCCTGACTTGAGCGGGATGACGTCGACCGGATCGCGGCGCTTCAACCCGCCGAAGAGAAAGCGCGCGGTGTCGCCGATTGAGATCGACACCACCGGCAGCTGCGCCGCGAGCGAGGCGGCGCTCTCGTCTTTGTCCTGGTGCAGCCCCATGCGGCCGCCCGCATCGTAATAGTTCAGGATGCACACGTCGGCGGCAAGCGCCATTCCAGCGATCCCGGCGAGTTCCGCCGCCAGCGACCTGAAGGACTCGGGCAGCGCCGGCGCCGGCAGGTTGTCAAAATCCGACCGCGTCGGCTCGTACCGATACGTCTGACCGTTCCAGTGCCGGCCAAGGCACAGCATGCGGACGTGCATCCGGCCGCCGCCTCGGACGACTGGAACATAGGCGGGAACATCACCGTCGACGAGCGCACGGCACTCGTCGAGGAGTGCACGCTGCCGCGCCAGCGTCAGATAGCGCGGGAAGTGATGCGCCCCCGGCACGATCTCCATCAATTTACGTTA
>JBPYEE010000587.1:0-6012 GCA_051985095.1 Vicinamibacterales bacterium
TGAGACGGCGTCGTGCCAACCTCGGGGGTGAAGACGCGCTCGAAGTTCCGCATGCTCATCGACATGCGATCCGCAAGATCCTCGATCGACAGCTTGGCCTCGAGATGCTCGGCAACCCAGATCTGCAACTCGCGAATCGAGAGCATCGCCGACGCTTGTGAGGCGAGCGAGACGCTCAACTGTGGCTGTCCGCCAGGTCGGCGCAGGAACAGGACCAGCTCGCGCGCCGCTTCGTGGGCCAGGCCGGGACCGCAGTCCTCTTCGACCCACGCCAGCGCGAGATCGATGCCGGCCGAAATGCCAGCCGACGTATAGATGTTCCCGTCCTTGACCCAGAGCGGTTCGTGCTCGACCAGCACCGACGGGTATTCCGCCGCCAGCTCGCGTCCGAACTTCCAGTGCGTCGTGGCACGACGGCCGTTGAGGAGACCGGCTTCGGCAAGCAGAAAGGAACCGACGCACACGGCGCCGAGCCGTCGTGTTTCCCGCGCCATCCGGTTGAGCCACGCCGACAGCGACGCGTCGCGCACCGATCGGCTGCCCAGCCCGCAGACGAGCAGCACCGAATCTGACGTGCCTTTGACCTTGGTGAAATGATGGCGGGCGACGAACATCAATACACCACCCTCGCCCTCGACGGTCAGATGATCGGCGCTGGTGACGACCTCGATGTTGTACACGGCGCGGCTCGCGAGGCGGTTGACCGCCTTGAAGACTTGCAGCGGTCCCACGAGGTCGAGTTCGTCAATCGGCGGTACGAGGACCACGACGATCCGTCGACTCGAGACTTCGCGCGACGAGCCCCGTTTCTTCAGCGGCGCCATGCGAGGCACTATGGCGCCGCACCGGTCCGGCCTGCAAGCCGAATGCGCCCGCCTGGCAGATTTCGTCGGATCTCTGTCGCAAATCGCGGTACGCGCCTCGACTAGGATGGCGGCAAGACGTGCCGATTCACGTGCGAGTGCTGGAGATTCGCGAATCGTTCGGAGTCGATTCGCTTGTGTTCACGAGTCGGCCGGACCCGGGGCCTGGGTCGGGTGAGGTCGTGCTCCGCATGTGCGCGCTGTCGCTGAACTACCGCGATCGGCTCGTCATCGACGGATTCGACCGCTGGCGGCCCACGGTGCCGCGCATTCCGGTGTCGGATGGTGTCGGCATCGTCGCCGCTGCGGGACGGCACGTGTCGCGCGTGAAGGAAGACGATCGGGTGGTGCCGATCTTCTATCCGGGATGGATCGACGGCGGTCCAGCGCCGGCCAAGCTGCGAAGCGCGCCCGGCGGCGCCGCAGCCGACGGGCTCTACGCGGAGCATGTCGTCGTCCACGAATCGAGCGTCGTCGCGGTCCCCAGTCATTTGACGCACGAGGAAGCCGCGACGGTCCCCTGTGCGGGGGTGACGGCGTGGAACGGTGTGGCCGAGGGGCGACCGCCGCGTGCCGACGAGACGGTCGTCGTGCTCGGAACCGGCGGCGTTGCGCTATTCGCGCTCCAGTTCGCATGCGGCTTTGGCGCTCGCGTGATCGTCACCTCGAGCAGGCACGAGAAGCTCGCACGCGCCCAAGCGCTCGGCGCCGCCGCGGGGATCAATTACCGCACCACGTCCGACTGGCCGCAGGCGGTGCGCGATCTCACGAACGGGCAAGGGGGCGGATCTCGTGATCGATACCGCGGGATCACTTGCGGACGCCGTCAACGCCATCCGCGTGGGCGGAACGATCGCCTACATCGGCCTGTTCGGTCCAACAACATCTCCTGTTGATCTCATCGCGCTGATGGGGAAGAGCGCGACGATTCGTGCGATCGACGTTGGATCGCGAGCGATGTTCGAGTCGATGAACCGATCGATCGAGTCGACCCGGTTGCGTCCTGTCGTCGATCGCGTATTTCGCCTGTGGGGAGGCGGTGGACGCGTTTCGATATTTCTCGTCAGGTGTGCATTTCGGCAGGGTCTGCATTCGCATGAGCGATGGGCCGGCCGATTCCGCGAGCACGAGGAGAGGTGTATGACCGGCATCGTCACCGATAGCCGCTACCCGATCGGTCGCTTCGATGCGAACGCCGAGCCCACGCCTGCGTCGCGGCGCGCCGCCATCGAGACGCTCGTCGCCGTCCCGGGGACGGTGCGGCAGGCGATCGCAGGCCTGGACGAGGCGCATCTCGACGCGGCGTACCGTCCGGGTGGTTGGACCCTGAGGCAGGTCGTGCATCATCTGGCCGACAGCCATATGACCGGGTATCTCCGCCTGAAGCGCGCGCTGACGGACGACCATCCCACGATCCAGCCGTACGATCAGGCGGCGTGGGCGCGGTTACCTGACAACGCATTGTCCATTGCACCGGCGCTCGCCATCATCGACGGCGTCAACGAGCACTGGATCGCGCTGTGCGGCGCCCTCGACGATCACTTGCTCGCTCGTGTCTACATGCACGCGGCGATGGGACCGATGACGGTGGACAAACATCTGCACTTCTTCGCGTGGCACGCACAGCACCACACGGCACACATCACGACGCTTCGCGAGCGTGAGGCCTGGTGACCCACGACCTTCGGATCGCCGTCCGGCAGCACAGTCGGCAGCTGGGATTCGCCCTGACGGTCGCGCTGACGCTTGGCATCAGCGTCGGGGCAACGACCGCGGTGTTCTCGGTTGTCGACGCGGTGGTCTTCCGCGGTCTGCCCTTCGCGTCGCCCGATCGGCTGATGTGGATCGTCTCGGTTCGGCCGGACAACCCAAACGCCCCCTTCACGCTGCCCGAATTCGTCGACTACCGCAGCCAGACGCGCACGTTGTCCGAACTCGCCGCCTACGCGAACTGGAGCGTGAGCCTGGCCGAGGACGGCGTCACTGAGAAGCTGACCGGCGCGCGAATGTCGGCCAATGCGTTCGAGGTCCTGGGCGTCTCGCCGGCGGCCGGGCGCCTGCTGACCCGCTCCGACGACAATCCGAATGCGCCGCCAGTCGTCGTGCTCAGCTATCGGTTGTGGCAGCGCCAATTCGGGGGCGCGGCGGACGTCATCGGGAAGACGGCGCGGATCAATGACGAACCGTACGCCATCGTCGGGGTCCTGCCGCGGCAGTTCCCGATGCCGCTGCTCGACATCGATGCGGTGACGGCGCTCGTGCCTGAACGCGACCCACTGCGGCAGGCGCGCGCATCCGTGAACTTCCTCCGATTCTTCGGACGGCTCAATCCAGGGGTCGATGCCCGAACGGCGCAGTCAGAGCTGACCGCGATCTGTCGGGCATTGCGGCAGCAGTACCCGGTCGAATATGCCCGCAAGGAGGCGGTGAAGGTGTTGCCGCTCCACGATGCGCTCGTCGGAGATGTTCGTCACGCGATGCTCCTCCTCTTGGGCGCCGTCGTCCTGGTGCTGGCAACCGCGCTCGCGAACCTCGTGTCGCTCGCGCTGGTGCGCGCCAACGCACGCCGCCCCGAGCTCTCGATCCGCATGGCGATCGGCGCGCAGCGGTTCCAGCTCGCGTGGCAACTCGCGATCGAAGCGTGGCTACTCACAGTCACCGGAGCGGGCCTGGGGTGGCTGGTCGCGCGGCAAGCGATCGAAATGACAAAGCGGTGGGCGCCGCCGTCGGTCCCCCGTCTCGGCGAGGTGAGCCTCGACCTGACGGCGGCGATGTTCGTGGGCGCGGTGACGCTGCTGGTGACAATGCTGCTGACCGCCGCGCCGCTCCGTGCGATCGTTCGAGGCTCAGCGGCGGATGCTCTGCGATCCGCGGCGCGCGGGGCGATTGGCGACCGCTGGAACCACCGCGTGCGGAACGCGATGGTCGTGGCCGAAATCTCGGCGGCGGTGGTCTTGTTGACGGCTACCATCGTCCTGGTTCAGAACCTCTGGCGACTCCAGGACGTCCATCTCGGGTTCAATCCGGAGACCGTGTTCCAGGCACGCGTTTCCGTTCCGCCGAGCTATCGCACAACCGACGATGTCGCGCGGTTCTACGAGCTGTTATCGGGGCGGGTCGCTCGGTCGCCAGGCGTCGAGCAGGTCGGCGTCATCTCAGTTGCGCCGCTCAGCGGCCTTCTGCTGACCGTTCCGTTTTCGGTGGCCGACCGCCCGATCGCCGAGCGCGACCGGCCGACCGCGAACTTTCGCGCGATCTCGTCGGACTACTTATCGGCCGTTGGCACGCGCCTGATCGAGGGGCGCGCCTTCGCCGACAACGATCGATCGAGCACGCCCCCGGTTGGGCTGGTGAGTGCGGCACTCGCCGATCGCTTCGTGGGCGGGCGCGCGGTCGGAGAGCGCCTGGTCATCAACGACAACAACCAGGGTCCACGCACGCTGGAGATCGTCGGCGTCGTGGAAAATGTCCGCCAGGCGGGTCTCGATCTTCCGCCGGCGCTCGATATCTACATCCCGCTCGGTCAGCTCCACTCTGATCAATTGCAGCGGTTTCGCGACAACCAGTTCTGGATGGTGAAAACCCGTTCGGATCCGGCCGCGTTCCGTGCGACGTTCCTGTCGCATTTGCGCGGCGTCGATCCGGACGCGGCCGTGTCCGGCACCGGCACGATGCGCCAGTACGTCGACGCATGGCTCGGCCCGCGCCGGTTCAATTTGGGGTTGTTCGGCGCGTTCGCGATGACGGCGGTCCTCCTGGCGCTCTCGGGCGTGTACGGTCTCGTCTCGTACGCCGTGAGCCAGCGGCGGACCGAGATCGGTCTTCGGATGGCGATCGGCGCCAGCGCGCGCGACGTGCACCTGATGATCCTCCGTCAAGCCGCGACGTTCGGCACGTCCGGCGCCATCGTCGGCGTCGGCCTGACCGGCGCGGCCCGACAACTCGTCGCCGGCATCGTTCCGGATGTCTCAATCGAGCCGACGATCATAATCGCGACGTCGGCACTGCTGATGGCCGTCGTGCTTTTCGCCGCCTGGCTGCCCGCGCGCCGGGCCGCGCGGATCGATCCCACCGTGGCGCTCAGGACCCAGTAGAGATCACGTACCGTGACCGACACGAGCGTTACCAGATGTCCGTGGGCCCGCGCCCACGATCTATTTCTGGTGGATCACCATGATCGCGAACGGGGCGTGCCCGTGCACGACGACCGCACACATTTCGAATTCCTCACTCTCGAAGCGGCGCAGGCGGGCCTCAGTTGGTCGACCATCCTGAAGAAGCGCGAAGGCTACCGCCGGGCGTTCAGCAACTTCGAGCCGCAGCGCGTCGCACGATACACGGAAATACGCATCCGGAAGCTCCTGGCCGATCCGGCCATTGTTCGCCATCGGAGGAAGATCGACGGCGCGTTCCGGAGCGCGCGGGCGTTCATCTCGGTCCAATGCGAGTTCGGGGCCTTTGACGCCTATTGCTGGAGGTTCGTGGACGGCACACCGAAGGTGAACTGCTGGAAGACGATGAAGGAGATTCCCGCGACGTCGCCGGAATCCGATGCACTCGCCAAGGATTTGAGGCGGCGCAGGTTCGCGTTCGTCGGGTCGACGATCGTCTACGCGTACATACGGAGTGTCGGACTGGTGTGGTCCGCAAAAACTCGTCGCGCACAAATGGCAGATTAGTTATATGGCGGAAGAGATCGTCGCCGGTGTCGTGATCGCGCACCCTCTCAGCCAGGCGGCGTTTCGCATAGGCGACGATAAATGGATCACCCGGAGCGCGTTGCGGCGCTCGATTACCTTCGGCGCCAAGGCGTAGGCTGAGCCTTCGGAACCCGGCGCCAATCTTCGACCCTACCACACCCGGTGTGCCGCCGTCGCCACGCGTGGAACCGACTCGGCGACAGATGGAGAAGCCGCAGGAGGGCCCACAACGGAATGCAGGCGCGGGCCTGATCGACGGCCCGCAGGATCCGCAGCGTGTTTTGACCATCGGGCAGTCGCTCGCCTGACAGCGTGAAGCCGGCGACGCGCACCAGGATCAGGGCGAGCCGAAGCAGCGCCGCCAGTTTCTGGACGCGTCGGCGGAGTTTCAGGACCTCTTGCTGGAGTTCCAGGTCGGTCAGGTTTACCACGTTCAGACCGACCACTGC
>JBPYEE010000588.1:0-2805 GCA_051985095.1 Vicinamibacterales bacterium
CCGAGCGAACGATACACGTCGATAAGGCATTGCCACATCGCCGTTTGGACAACGCGGCTCAACGGAAGGGGTTGCGGGCTGCCAGGCATCGGCAAACGAGAAGGTCGGCTCACGGTTAACGACGCAAACCGCGCGGGCCTCGTGCAAGGGCCTCGCCAGCGGGACCGTCCTGCGCGGCACGAAACCGCCAGCGATCCGTCATCACGCGATCACAATTTTGTTGCATGAACGTTTTTGTAATGCCACAGGTTCGATGATACGACTTAATGTCCCCTTGTTGATCTTTAGGGTTGAATTTCGTCTGCCGGAACGGCTATTATTCGATGCTCCGTTGAATACTTTTTCCGGTACGGTATGGCTGTGATTGCACGCGATCTGCTTCCCACCGCAACACCACCGCTGCTACTCGGCCAGAGCGCCGAGATGGAGCGGCTCCGTGACGACCTGAAGGCCGCCGCACGGTCGGACGCGAAGGTGCTGCTCGTCGGGGAGACGGGGGTCGGCAAGGAAATTGTCGCGCGACTCATTCACGAAACCGGACGTCGGCGCGCGCACAACTTCGTGGCGATCAATTGCGCCGGCTTGCCCGACTCGCTGTTGGAGTCGGAACTGTTCGGCCACGTACGCGGAAGCTTTACCGGGGCCTATCGCGACAAACCCGGGCTGGCGACGGTGGCGGACAGCGGAACGCTCTTTCTCGACGAACTCGGCGAAATGTCGCTGCGGATGCAGGCGCTGCTGCTCCGCTTCGTCGAAACGGGCGAGATCCAGCGCGTCGGTTCCGAGCGGATCGAGGGTCGCGTCAACGTCCGGATCATCGCCGCGACCAACCGGAACCTCCCGGAACGGATTCAAAGCAAAGAATTTCGCGAGGATCTCTACTACCGCCTGAACGTGCTGCGGCTCGCCATTCCGCCGCTTCGAGAGCGCGGCGAGGATGTTCTGATCCTGCTACAGCATTACCTGGAAGAAAGTGCGAGACTCCATCGTACCGATCTGCCGCAACTCACGCCGGCCGCCCGCGACATCCTGACCGCGTATCGCTGGCCGGGCAACGTTCGAGAACTGAAGAACGTCGTCGAACGGCTCGTCGTCCGCCAAACCCGAACCGAAATCGCGCCGGAGGATTTGCCGTCGGAAATCCTGGACGCGCACACGTTTGGCCAGACGCGCATGCTCTTGAAAGCCGAAGCAGCCACGGAAACGAAGTCGCGCGCCGAAATGCTGTGGGATCGGATGGTCGTCAAGGGTGAGAGCTTCTGGGTGGCCGTCTACCCGGCGTTTATCGATCGGGAACTCACCAAGAGCGACTTACGCCAGCTCATCAAGGCGGGGCTGCAGCGCAGCCAGGGCAGCTATCGCAAACTGGTCGAGCTCTTTCGCATGCCGGCGGCCGATTACAAGCGGTTCCTCGCTTTTCTCTACCAGCACGATTGCCACCTGCCGTTCCATGGCTTTCGTGAACCGCGCAGCGAGGAATCCGCGGCTGTTCCACACGCCACCTGACGCCGCTCAGCGCCTGATCGCCTGCACCGTGAAATCGTCGTCCCTCATGGGCGCGTTGTACTTCACTTGCCGGAGTGTCAGACGCGTGTGGGTCCCATGCCGCAGATCCGCCATGTCGAGCTGCCGGGCCGTCCAGATGCCCTGGATGTTCTCGATGCCGGAGTACGTCAGGCGGCGGATCACGTCATTCCTTAAGAAATCGTCGAGTCGCACGTACGCGTAGTTGTCCTGGCGAATCCACGCGATCCCACGGCTGTACTGGGATGATCGCGTGGGTTTCGGCACCAGCTGGATTTTCCAGCACTCCGCTCCGTCGATCACCTCGGTGCCGAGCATCGCGTAGGTGTACTGATCGACGTCCCGTTCCTCGAGATCCTCAAAACTGAAATCCGTTCCAAAGAATCGTGTGGATCGATCTTGCAACGAAATGCGTCGATCCCGCTCGATCGCCGGCGTCCACATCCACTGGTCCGACGCCCGTTCAGGATGGTTCATGATCAGCAACGCCACGCCTTTGACCTCGGCTGGTGCAGTGAATCGCAGCACCGCCTTGCTTTGTCCGTGCGAGCCTTCGCGATCGAACGTCCACTGCTTTTCTGTGATCCGCTCCCTGGTGTCAAACGATTGCAGCAGCCCGTCGTACCGATAGAACCTCGCCTCAGCGCGGCGCTGCGCCTCTTCCATGATCGTACGGGCATCGCCACCGGCTCCGGGGGCGCTGGAGCGGTCTGTCGAGTCCACGGCAGCCGCTCGCGATGCGTCGTCGCCGCGGTCGACGGGGATCGCGGCCTCCGGGTCTCGCTGAGCGCTCACCGATGTGCCGGATCCGCCTGGTGCGCTGGAGAGTTCGTTCGATTGCGGCACCGCCGTCGCGTCGGTGTGTGCGACAGGTTGAGCGGCGCGATCAGGTACTGACGCGTTGTCGTGGGTTGGGGCGTTCTGACTGAGTCCCCGGCCGCTGCGAACCGGCTTGCGCCGAGGCGCCGACGCGGCCGGGACCTCTTCACGCGCTGCTTTCACGGTCGGCTGCCCCAGGTATCGCGACGCCACCAACCATCCGCCCACCAGCACCACGGCCGTCAGGCAAATGGTGACGACGACGATCCCTCCGATGCTCGGCCGATCGCTGCCCATGTCCCCCGCGCCTCCGCACGGATCGTATCGGCGGGAATGGGACCTGACTCCATCGGCGACGCGTCGTCGGAAGGCCGGCTACTCGATTGGCGGCGTCGGACCTGACGGGCCCACCTGTGGCCTCAAGGCGACGTGGACAGTCTTTCGATACTTGACGGGCCGCCC
>JBPYEE010000589.1:0-4184 GCA_051985095.1 Vicinamibacterales bacterium
GCCGAACGCCACGCGTGGTTGACGCGGCCCGGCGATCAGGCGCGGCGCGCGCTGGTGCTGCTGGCCGGCTTTGCCGTGATCTGGATCACGGTCGGCCTTCTCAAGGCCCGTTTGACGACAGGGAGCATCGGGCTCCAGTTCGCGTCGCTGCGCGGTCAGATGTGCCTGGAGTGGCCCGACATCCGGAACAACGTGCAGGCGCTCGTCACTGAGGCCCTGCCCTCCCTGTACGGGCTCATCGCGCTGCCGGTGAGCACGTGGCGCATGACGACGCCCGTGGTGGCCGGATCGTTCATCGTGGCTCGTGTGGTGTACGCAGCGTTCGCCGTCATGGTGGCGCGCTTGATCTGGCTGCAACCGTGGCGAGGGGTTCCCGCAGACCGTCCCCACGGCTTCGCAACCTACCTGACCCTCGTCGGCGTGTTGACGGCGGCCGCGTATCCGCTCTCCTGCCAGGTCATGTTGCACGCCCCGCCACTGCTGCGGTATCTGCTGCTCGCGCTGCTCGTGCCGATCGGGGTTTCGGGCGCCTTTCTGGCCGAGGAGCGATCCCCGGCGCTGCGGGTTGTGGCCATCGGCGCCCTCGCTTTCTGGGCCGGTGCGAATCTGGCCGACAATGCGCGCCTCATCCGGGCCGCGCGAGAGGACCCACCGCTCAGCGAACACCGCGCCCTGGTCAACTATTTACTGGCTCATCGCATCCGCTACGCCCGCGCCATTTACTGGGACGCCTACATGATCGATTTTCTATCGCGCGAACGCGTGATCGCGGCATCCACCGACATCATTCGCATTCCGGAGTACCAGGAAGAGGTCGACGCGCACGCCCCTGACGCGGTCATGCTCCAGCGCATGCCGTGCAGCGGGACCGAGCGAGTGGCGTCCTGGTGCGTTCAGCGACCCTGAACGCACCGGGCGACCCGCTGGCGGTTGCGCCAACAGTATCCGCCACAAGCGGCAGTGAGAAGGCGAAACGAAATCCCTCTCACTAACGCCCGCTGGCACACCGGTCGATTGGCGTCTTACCGCCGGCGCTTCGTGACGGTGGCCCGAAGAATCTTGCCGTTCGCGAACGTGAAGCTCTCGTCGGCTTCGTTCGTCCATGGAATAAGCGCGACGTTCGACCGCTCCTTCACGTAGGAGTTGTCACCGGCGGTGTTGTTCCGGCAGTTGCCGGCGCAGACGAAGACGCCGACGATCTCTCCGTCCTGCGGCTGATGGCCGGCCATCGGGCCCCATCGGGCCGGATCGTAGAACCACGCCGTCGCAACGTTCCACGGCGGTGTGGACGCTGCCAGGTCGCGGCCGTACCAGAATTGCACGACCGCCGAGCAGTACCACTGCGAGTTCAGGTCCAAACACATCCCGAGCGTGTACTCGAGGCTGCCAGCACCGAACGGCGTGTCCGGCCAGCGATTGGGCCCGTCTCTCTTGTCGAAGTCCACCAGGAACGCATCCGGGGTGAACACGATGCTCGTGATGTTGGCGGTCTGCGCCCAGTCGGCGAGATCGGTGGGCGAGTTCATGATGATCGCCTGGTGCATGTCGAAGGGCACGTACTTGAACGACCACACCGTGGAGAAGGGACTCGTGGCGCCGCTGGCCGCATCCATCGCCTGCGCGCGCCAGTAATAGGTCCCGTTGGTCGTCAACGGTACGTTGATCGACGCGGCGGTCTGTCCGCTCTGTTCGGCAACCGTGGCCGAACCCAGAATATTCGTGAAGGCGCTGGAGTCGGCGATCTGAAACAGGTAGGTGATCGCCCCGGCGGGCCCCGTGCGCGCCGCGTTCGTGACGGTGAAGGTCGGCGGCGTGCCGCTCGACTGACCGCCGTTGGACGGGGAGACTGGAACGGGGGCCTGGATGACGACCTGCGGTCCGACACTGAACGACCGCCCCTTCGAGAACATCCCGGCGGTGCCGCTGCTGTTGGCCCGCGCGCGCCAGTAATAGGTATTCGGCCCGGGCAGGATATCGATCGTTGCCGACGTCTGCCCGCTGGTCTCGACGACGCCGTCCTTTGTCGAGACGAGGGTCGCAAACCCGGCATCGCTCGCAACCTGGAACGTGTAGGTCATCTGGCCGGAACCGGTCGCCGCCGCGTCCTTGACCGTGAGCGTCAGCGGCTGGTCCGAGTACTTGAACTTCATGCCATCGGTGGGCGTGACGAGGGTTGGCGTCGTAATCGTGACGCCGTTCGTCGTAATCGTGCCGCCACCCGCGGATGACGTCGAGGACGTAGCCGTCGAGGCGCTGGTGGTCGTCGCCGCCGACGACTGCGTGCTGGGGGCCGTCGTGCTGTGATCGCACGCCGAGATGACGAGGGCGAGAACCAGACCGGTGCAAACACTCAGACACTTCAAGTTCATGTGCGTCCTCGGAAATTCGTACATCTGTCGCCGCGACAAAGGCTGGGAGACTCGTCTACGGCTCTGTGGGAGACCAAAGAATACGGATTTGGAATGACCCCGTCAAGGGTTATCGGCTTGAAAACAGGCGTTCAACAGGCGGCGTTTGTCGGATTTCGCGGATCACGTACGTCGGTTTGTTCTGCGATTCGTGGTAGGTCCGTGCCTGCAGCTCCGCGACGAGGCCGATGGTCATGAGCTGCACGCCCGTCATGATGAGGACGATCCCGAGCAGCAGCAGCGGCTGATGGCGGTTCAACGACACCACCTCCATGAGGCGCGCGATCGCCAGGCCGCCACTGATGGCGCCGCCGGCGAGGGTCATCGCACCCCCAATCAGCCCGAACAATTGCAAGGGGCGTGTCGAGTACGACAGCAGAAACTTGACCGTCAACAGGTCGAGAATGACGCGCACGGTCCGTCCGAGTCCGTACTTCGACCGGCCGTACCGGCGCGGACGGTGGTGGACCGCCATCTCCGTGATGCTGGAAGTCTGCTCGCTGGCGATCGCCGGCAGGAAACGGTGCATCTCGCCATAGAGCTTCATCGGTTTGACGATCTCGGCGCGGAAGGCCTTCAGGGAGCACCCGTAGTCGTGGAGATGGACCCCCGTCACGACCGAAATGAGCGCGTTGGCGACCGTCGACGGCACCCGCCGCGAGAAGAAGGGATCCTGGCGTTCCTTTCGCCAGCCGCACACGATGTCCGATCCGCGCTCGAGGGCCGCGATCATCGCCGGAATGTCGCCGGGATCGTTCTGCAGGTCCCCATCCATCGTGACGATGTAGCGCCCGCGCGCATGATCGAACCCGGCGGCGAACGCAGCGGTCTGGCCGAAGTTGCGCCGGAGCCGGATGACCCGCAGGCGCGCATCAATCGCCTGCATCCGCGCCAGCACGTCGAAGGTGTCGTCCGTGCTGCCGTCGTCTATGACCAGAATTTCGTAGGCGCCGCCCCAGAGCGTCAATGCGTCGGTCAGCTCGCGCACGAGCTCCGGCAGCGATGCAGCCTCGTTGCGCACCGGAATGACGACGCTCAGGTCGGTCATGGACGACTCATTCTATCGGTCTTTCGCGGCGGCTGCTTCTGGCGTACGCGAGGTAGGCCAGAAAGCCGCCCGACAGGACGGCGATTACGACGAGCGACACGGCCAGGGCATGCTCGTTGACGAACGCGGTCGCGCGATCGCCGTAGCGAACGGCGAGAATGCCGAGCAGCAAGTATCGGGCGCCGCGGCCGAGTGCGACGGCGGTCGCGAACTCACCCACGTGGATTTGCGTGACGCCCGCGAGCAGGACGAAGATCTTGAAGGGCGCCGGGGGCGGCAGCATCGAGGGGATCAACACGGCCATGATGCCGTGCCGCTGAAAGCTCGCAATCACCCGTTCGACGGCGCCGGTCGCGAACCGTCGCCGCACGAGCGCCTCCCCGCCGGCCCGGCCGATGTAGTACATCACCAGACAGCCCGCGACCGATCCCACCACCGCCGCGATCACGTACAGCAGCATCCGCGACTTGTGATGCGTCACCATGTACACGACGAGGAGGTCGGCGATTTCCGGCAGCGAGAGAAACGACGAATCGAGGAACGCGATGAGGAAGAGGCCGGGCGCGCCCATGCCCAACGCGAGTGCCCGCAGTCTGCCGGCAAGACTGCCCATAGAATAAACGACTGATACTAGCGCGTTCGTGGTCGGTGGTGGGCTGTGGTTGCCTGACGTGCCGTTTTGCTCAGTGTTTTCGTCATTGCCCGATTCGCTGATCGCGTCTCGTATC